>CAKTDK010000171.1 GCA_934541205.1 uncultured Eubacteriales bacterium | reverse complement strand
ATTTATGTAACTTTTCAAGTCACTATCTCCCATTTCTTGACTTCAATATATATCTTGTCTATAAATGAATTTCCTTTTAGGGCTTTATACGCTTCATACAGCATCACAAAATTCTCATATTCATACTGCCTTATTATTTCTGTTTCTCTATGATTATAGTATATGCGTAACATCTCACTTCGTAACTGACATCTTGTACCTCTTGAAATCTTATGTATACTTATTACCACAGGAAAAATTACTCCTAATATTACCCCTATTTCTGTTATTAGTGTTGCTATCGCTGTTGCGCTCATTTTCTATCTCTCCTTTTATTTTTATATTCATTCAATTAAAAACGTAAACGAAAAACTATATGTTGTATTTGCTTTGTACGTATCGGCATAAGGAACTAATGTTCCTGATGATTTTCCAAGCTGAATTACATGGATATCAGGCAAATTATTTACTTTTGCGCTTGATATTATATCCGTTTCCATAGTATATAACGGTTTTATTCCTTCCGGCAAAGTGCATATTGGATTTGCTATTGGGGTAACTCCTGCCACATTGGGAGATTGAAGTCTTCCCATTAATATAGCTAACTTGCCTATTACATATAAATATACTCCAGGTAAAGTACTTGCCGCCCATCCACCCGTTAAAGTCAGCTTATATGACTGCACATTTGCTATATCCTGTGCCTGTGCAAGTATTTCATTCATCTGTGTAATTCCGTTTGTCGCTGTTTCCGTTACTTCTGAAGCTTTTCCGTCTATATAGTTTTTATCCGCTGTTACTTCCTCTTTTGCAGAAATTACAGTATTTTTATCTGATGTTACCTGCATAGCCTTGTTAAGCACATCTTGATACATTGTATTTACCTGATTGTATCTTGCTTCTGTCTGTTGTGCATAATTTCCTGCTTCTTCTGCTTTTTCTATTGCTGTATCCTTATTTTCTGTTGATACTGTTATCAATTCTTCCGATTCCGTAATAAGCTGATTTGCAGAAATTAAAGCATTATCAGCACTTTCTTTTGTTTCCTGCATTAATACTCTCATTTGCTGGTATGCGCTGTCTGTCGCTGTCGGATTAGTCGTTTCATCCATAGCAAGCGTATTTTCTATATCCATATCGCATTGAAGTGATAAGATATTTACACCGTCACTCATTCCCCTTACTGTCATTTTTCCTGTGCCTTTATACTGCGTTGCTTCCCAAGGGATAGTTATAAGAACTGTTCTATCAACCGCTTGCATAATGATATTGTTTTCCTTTTGCGCGTCTGTGAAAATAACGTCAATAGCAAGGTTATCCCATTCAGCAGAAAAGCTAAACCGCACTTGTTCAACTCCATAGCTTCCTGCTGTTCCTACCGATATGCTGTCAGGCTTTATTCTGTATCCCTCTACAGTTATATCATGTATTATTTTTGTCATTTTTTATCACTCTCCTTTTTTACATTCACTTAATATTTTTTTTAGTCTTTTGACTTTTTCAGATGAAGTCTGAATTAAGAAAGCTGGTTTTATAATTTCAAATTTCATTTTCTCTATCGCTTTTTCAATGTCATGTTTTGAATTTCCGCTTTGAATGATTACAGAAGAAATAAGATTGCGATTAATATCTCCTTGCATACTCTCAGCCATATTTTTAATTTTTTGATTTATTTTTGCTTCATCATCATTTTCATTAGGTGTAAATTTTTTATTATCATAATAGCCTTTATATATATCGTTTATATTAAATCCAGCTTTCTTCAACTTTTCAAATTTGTCCGTCTGCGAATCGGATAGAGGTTTTCTCTCTTCGTTTATATATTGTCTTCCCTCTTTTGTTGCATATCTTCCGAAAAGCGCGGCAGAAGCAAGATTGGACGGTGTTTGTTCTACAGGAAAACGTATATTTTTATTGGCGGCTTCTTTAAAACTTTGTCCATTAAGCATATTCGATATTGTATCTCCTATACTGTTTTCTGTATAAGAAGCTCCCTGTAAATAATCGCCTACACCCTGTATAGTCTTTCTTGCTTGACTTCCCCCAATAGGCAACAATGTATTTGTAACTAAATCTAACGCTCCCGACGGTGTATCTGCATTAAAAATTTTTGTAAGTCCTACAGGTCCAACTCCGTATCTTGACGGGTCTTCTGTTTCAAACAACACATTTCTTAATTCTTCTGGTATTAACGAAAACACATAGCTTCCAAAAGGAACTCCTTTTGCAGCTTGATCCATATGAGGTGCAATTATTTTACTGATTATATTCCTGTTGTCATCTTCATCTGATAAATTATTGATAGTCTTAATCATTGCATCAATCGGATCTACTGTTGGGCGGTTTCCGTTGAATGTTTCTATTATGTTATTCGTTAAATATGAAGCAACAGAAAAGTACAACATGAAATTTGCGGTTTTTAACGCTTCTTTTGGACTTAACTTCATATTTTCCTTTAATAAATTAGCTGTGTTTAATACTTCAACTTGGAATGGGGCAAACATTTTGACATACTTATTTTCATTTATTAATGCAAATTCCCCTATTCCTCTTCCACCTATCGATCTCTTAATTAAATCATCGGCGTATCTTACAGGGTTTTCTATTCCTTTTCTTACCGCCTGTTCATAAGCTCCAAACCATCCGGCTTTGGCAACCATTTCATCCCCAAGTTCCATAAGTCTTATAAAAGTATTTTTTGTTTTGTCAAAAACTCCTGTGTCAAATTTCCGAAACTCTTTCTTCAAAAATCTTTCATCAAGAAATTTACTTTTACTTAATATATTTTTCATTTCTTTGTCACCTGAAAGATATCTGACATACATTTCAGTTCCTTTAGCTAAATCTCCTATATTGCCTATAGAAGCGGCAACATTCGGAAGATTTGCTATTTGTGTAACAGAAGTTGATATGTTGCCTATAACCGCATTAGACTTGCTCCTGTTTGTATACCATGTTAATATATTTTCAAATTTTCCTCTTGCACCTTCTCCTTTCAAAAGTCCATTTCTTATACCTCTATCCAATGCTCCTGTCTTTCCAGCTAATTTGTTAGCAAAATTATCAAAATACTGTATTGCTGTATTTAGATTTCCGTTTGTATTTTTTCTTAAAATCTCGTTAAATGCTCTGAATTTTGGGATATTAGGTTCAATATGTATTTTGTATTCCGCTTGTTCAAGATATGAAAGAAGCGCTCCTATTGCATCTTCGTCATATTGTGTACCGGCTTTTCTCTGCTGCATAAATCCTGCCCACTTTGTTTTTGGCTTTGTATATTCGGATATTCCGACTAATTCAGGGGCAATCTTAACATCATTTTCAAGGATATTTTTTAATCCGGAAAATCCGCTTGTCATTTCCTGCATATGATGAAAATAATCTTTCCTGTAATTCAGCCTTTTGTTTCTCATTAATTCTCCGCTGTCTAACTGTCTTTTAAGTTCTATAGCTTTTGAATTATATCTTCCGTAAGAAGCTTTATAATTTTCAGAAGTTTTTTGAAGATTTTCAATTCTTTTTTGCAAAATCTTATTTTCTTCACCAAAGGAAATCCTATCTCCAAGACTTATATTGCCGCTATTAATTAATGCATCATTATTATTGATTGTTTTCTGCATTTCCGATATTTGTGAATCAAATTTTTCAGCTAAACTTTTACTTTCATCGGCTTTTAAAAATAACTGTTCTACACGTTTTCGGTATGTTTGTTCGGCATTAGGATATATCTTTTCAAGAGAATTGTTTATACTTTGAAGTAATTCGTCATATATCTGTCTTACTTCTTTCTCTGCCTGAATAATATTGTCATACATTAATTTATTATTTTTACCGAGATAATTAAAATCTCTTTTTAAATCTTCTACTCCGTATGGAACAAATTCTGTATATACCTTTCTCCCATCTTCTAAAACTTTAGGTTTTTTTAAAGGCACAGGCTTTTGTCCCTCTCCGTACCACATTAAAGCGGCGGACGCCTTTCTCCCCTTTTCTACACCTAATTCTCTTGTTATTCTATCTATTCTTTTTAAATATTTTCTTATTTCTTTCGTCATTTCACC
>CAKTDK010000170.1 GCA_934541205.1 uncultured Eubacteriales bacterium | reverse complement strand
GCTGTAACCCATGTTTTCGTAAACGATCCAACGAGGGGATACGGCATATTCATAGAAAATATGTTAGCAGAAGCAGAAAAAACAAAATGAGAAATGCTCGTCTATTTTCAATAGACGAGCATTTTTGTATAGAGAACAAGTCATAAAAAGAACAGTATTATGATAATACTCAGAAAAGTCATTTACCCACAAATACATGCCAAGTGATTTTCAGCTAAATTGTACCAAAAAAATGAAGAACGTTCATATCTTCTATCATTTTACTCCCGTGGGCACCTGTTCCTCCATCGGTAATATGTTGACCATGATCGGGTGAATATGAGTATAAGATATGGTGTTTATTGGCAAATTTCTGCAGGTTTTGAACAATTTCCGAAAAGGTTTCCGCTTCCATAGAAATAGCATTTAATGCTTGCTTGGATTCCGGGCCGAAAGCGTGTGCTGCATTATCATACTCAAATGTATGAATGCTAATAACATCATATTGGTCCGTTTCAATTAATTGAATTGCTTTTTCTTTTATTTCTAAAGCGTTCTTCGCAACAAAGTAATCGAGTTTTCGACCTTTGAAAATATGCAAAAAAGTGGAATCCTCCATTGCTAATATTGCTATGCGTTTTCCTGCATTTATGAGTTGATCGAATAATGTGTCGCACTTTAGTTGGGGGCGTGTATATGTCTGTATACCATGTTGTTTCGGATCTAATCCGGTATACATAGATGCATGAGCTACCGGAGTGACCGATTCTACCGTGCTTAAAAACGGCAGATTTAATGTTGTGTGTTTGTAAACAGGAGCAAATAAATTCGTGTATTTTTGCCATATGTATAAACCAACAGCATCTGCATGATACAAAACTACCCGATCAGCCTTTCCGCCCAAACGTTCTTTCAAAATGTTGACAGCCCAGTTAATCGGCGGTGCGTAAGTATCAGGAAGTGGCAACTCCATACACTCGGATATAGTTGCCGCAAATTGTTTCAGTGGATAAAGATTGTAATGATCAGACATAATTATTTCCCCTTTTTTGATTAAAATATTCTCTTGGTGAAAAATGAAAATGTTTTACAAATTCTTTGTAAAAATGTGAATATGTATTAAATCCGGAATTGTACGCAGCGGTTTCAATACCTTCACCATTTCGTACTAAAGAAATCACATTCATCAAACGCTTTGTTATAATATATTCTGTCAATGTCATACCTGTGTAAAGCTGGAATTTCTTTGCAAGTTGATAACGGCTTATGAAAAAATGATTTTCAAATTCTTTATATGAAAGCGGTTCTTTCAAATGTGCTTTTATATATGTGCAGATTTCTACAACTACTGAACTTTGCGTATCGGTTTTGGCAGTGTCCAAAGTTGTTTTCATACAATCATATAAAATAAATAATAATCTGAGCAGTATTATGTGAATGCGCGCCGCTTGCATTTCAATTTCCGCATCTTCCATAATGCTACATAAATCATTTGCCAGTTGAAGAACTGTACTATGGTTATAGCAGTCCCTTTGAAATATATATCTTTTTTTAGCATTGAAATCCCTGAATATTCGAATAAGATCAAGTTGATGTTGGTTGAAGCCCGACAGCATAGCACCTGATAAATATATTGAGATGCGTTCATGATAACCGGTTTGAGAAAATTTGAATGAGTGTATATCTTCAGGTGAAAGGACAACAATACTGCCCTTAGATATTGAATAATTTTTTTCCTCTATATAACACGTTCCGCTTCCTTGGAGAAGTATTGTTATAGTGAAGGTGTCTTCATAAAAATCGTATGGAATTGTTTGGTGCGTACCTGTTTTTTCAATTGTATGAGTAATACGAAAATCAGATTGAATATACTCATATTTAGACATATATCCGTTCCTCCGTTTTACTGAAATGAGCTCCGATAAAGCATAAAACCGCTGCAAAAAACGCGAAAAATGCCAAAACGACAAAAGTTAACATCCACCCTTTCGTTTGTGAGAGCCAGCCTATTCCGGATGATGAAATAAAATCGCCAAAATGTACAAAGAAATTTGAAAGTCCCACTATAAATACCACTTTCTTTTTATCAAAATATCGGATTGGATACAAGCTAACCATAAATGTCAAGACTGCGGTCATACATATTGCGTTAATTATAAACATAATTAAAGTGATAGTTATGCTTGCATTTTCCATAAGCATTATTAAAATCAAACAAAGTCCTGAGATTGCGAACGTTACGCTTGACAGCAGAAATAAATCTTTTGACCTTCTCCCTATAAATCCGCCCAATAATGCCCCGCATACCTGCAGGCAGGGAACGAAAGCAGTTATAATTACAGACATATCTCTTGTTAGCTCGAAAACGTCATTCATATATGTAGGAATCCACAGCGAAACACTTTCTCTTAATAATCCCACAAACATACCTGCAGCAATGGCAAAAACAGTTGCGGGTGAATAAAAAAGTTCAGTAAATCTAAATTTGGTTTTTTCACTTGCATCCTTTTTGGGTTGGGAATCAAAACTGGAATTTGATTTTGTGAGCCTTGGTATTATTATATACCATATTATAGCCAAAGTAAATAGTAGCGTAGAAGTACATATAAAAACCAATTTCCAATTGAAGTGGCGAATAATAAACCACGATAAAATATAATTAAACATTCCACCTACTGCACCTATGGTATTTAACAAATATGCACCTCTGGACAGATATGGTTCTTTTAATGTCCGTACAAATATTGCGGTTATACCGCAAAGGAGTGTTGACTGAAGAAATCCGTTTATTCCCCATAGAATTGCCATAATGGCAAAAGAATCTGTTATGGGGAAAAGAAGATTTATAATTGCCACCGCAAGTAATTCAATATTTATTACTTTAATCGGGGAGATTTTTGTTATAATTATGGTGCTTATCAACTGACCTATTGCATTACATATTGCAAAGGAAGAAGAAACCGTTCCTGCCAAAGCGCGAGCTATCCCTGTATCATTAATAATTTCCAAGAGACATGCATTATAATCTGAACGGCCTAAATAAGAAATGAGATAAGCAAGCCATGCAATTAGTATTATACTCACCATGGTTCGTTTTGTTCTTGGCACAATCTAGACCTCCGTAATTGAGTTTTTCTATATTATATCAAGCTTATATATAAAAGTACATTTACTATTTTAAATAAAACCTTTCCATTCTTCTTTTGGTTGTCCCCTATTGACAACAGTCGTGAGCGGAAGCCCAATCGTTCAGAGCGGGAAAATTGCCGGCGCGCTGACGCACGTTTTCTTGGACGACCCGACCTCCGGCTACGGAATATATTCCGAAAAAATGGCGTCGTAAAAAAGCTTGAAATCTTTCCTTTTCTATGCTATACTTTTAATATCACAGGGTGATAAAAAGGAGGGGCACTAATGGAAAAACGCAATAATAAATTCTATTTAAATGGCGAGGAATTTCGCATTAAAGGCGGCTCATTTCACTATTTTCGCTGTCTTCCCGAGTATTGGGACGAAATCATGAAAAAAATCCGCGGTGCCGGCTTAAACACCGTCGAGACCTACACCGCTTGGAATATGCACGAGCCGAAGAAAGGCATTTTCGATTTTTCCGGGATGCTGGATCTTGTCCGATTCATCCGTCTTGCCGAGGAAAATTCTCTTAAGGTCATTTTAAGGACGGGGCCTTTCATCTGCGCCGAATGGGAAAACGGCGGCCTTCCCCCGTGGCTTTTAAAAAAGGAGTATAACATAAAATTCAGGTGCAATTCCCCGGAATATATGCGCCATCTTAAGGACTGGTTCGGCGTGCTTTTGCCGAAAATCCGCCCCTATCTTGACACGAACGGTGGCAACATCATCGCCCTCGCTCTCGAAAACGAATACGGCTCCTTCGGCGACGATTTTTCCTATCTTGCCGAGATAGAAAAAATCTATCGCGAAAACGGCATCTACTGTCTTCTTTTCGCGGCGGACGGGCACAGCAAATACTACCTTTCGACGGGCAAGAACTCGCCCGAAATTCTCTCCGGAACCGACTTCGCCGGTGACGGAGGCATCGATAAATTCCGTGATGTATTGCTCTACGACGGCGATTCGCCCTATTTTGCCTCCGAATACTGGGCCGGAAATTTCACGGATTGGGGC
>CAKTDK010000169.1 GCA_934541205.1 uncultured Eubacteriales bacterium | reverse complement strand
ACGGACGGCTCTGCCGACAAGAGCATTGAGAGAAAGTTTGCTGAGGATTTGGACGCAGCAGACGAGGTGTGTGTCTATGCCAAACTGCCGAGAACCTTCCAAATCCCTACGCCGGTGGGCAGCTATTCGCCGGACTGGGCAATCGCTTTCTATGAAGGTACTGTCAAGCACATTTTCTTCATAGCTGAAACGAAAGGCACAATGGAAAGCCTTGAGTTGCGTCCCATTGAGCAGGCGAAAATCTCTTGTGCAAAGAAACTGTTCAACGAGATGTCCACAAGCAATGTGGTGTACCACGATGTGGACAGTTATCAAAGTTTGCTGAACATAATGAATTCTATCTGAGGTGATGAAATTGGGCAAGGCGCATTGGACACAATATACGCATCTGTTCAAAAAGGACGAGTATGAATGTTCTGCCTGCGGTGTAATGTACGATAAGCCTTACGCTGTTTGTCAAAACTGCAATTCGCGGATGGGCAAAGCCAAGTATGATGCCTCGTGGATTGATGAAATGTCTGACTATGATGAGATTTTTGGTGATGGTGACAACTAAAACCTATCGCATAGTGAAAGGCGGTGAATCAAGTGACAAAGAAAAACGGCGGATTGCTCGGATGACTGTTTGACTTTAACGACGACGGTAAAACTGACCTCGGAGAAGAATTTATTGCCTATAAGATATTCGAGCAATGTATGAAGGGCAATGATGATACCGATCGATTTTTCTTTGGATGATGACCTTGATCTCGACCTGATCCCTTCAAAAGACTACTCTTGGCGTTCTTATTGTGAAGACGGGTCAGAGTTTTGCATCTTACCTGAAGATTACGAAACCGAGGAAGAATACGAAGAAGACATCAACGAAATCAAGTACGCTTGGAGAAACACATATTGATCACTGTATGTTTGATGTGATCTCCCGCTTGCTCCACGGCAGCGGAGCGTAGAAAAGCAGAAAAAATATTGCAGCAAGCGCAATGATATAAACTGATTGGAGAAAAATAGAATGAGAATGAGCGATATTATGAAGGAACTTGAAGCCGCTATGGAAAAAGGCGACTGCAAAGTAAAGATTACCATTAAGAGAATGAAGAATAAAGAATTTAAGATAGATATTAGCACCGAAGAAGATCTTGCGGATTTTGATGTAGATGATACTGAGGGCTGGAGCCTTGAACGGCTTCAGGCAAAATATGATGAGTTTGAAGATGCGCTGGAGGATTTAGAAGATAATATGCCTTCTGACGAGGATGAGGAAGCCTTTGATGCTTGGGATGAAAAGTGCGAAGAACTTCGTGACCTTATGGATGAACTTGAAGATAAGATGGACGAGATAGCAGAGGCAGACGAGGATTGATCTGCTGAGGAGTGGTGAATTGAATAGGACGAACTGACAGAAGCCGTTGTAACTATCAAGCATTGACTTGAAGTTACAGCGGCTTTTTTGTTCTATTTTCGCTTTCTACTGAGCAGAAATAGGAGAAAGTTATGTCCCTGTTTCGGTGGCAAAGTGCCGTTTCCCGCTATCCGTGATCTCCGAATTTTGAACACGAATACCAAATTCAAAATTCAAAGGAGATTTTACTATGAGTTGGAATAACGTCTACGAAAGAAAAAAGTTTGAGCGGAGCAAAAACTAAGGTAAAGAAATACCACAAATGCGGGATAAACGAGGAGCAGATGCAGGCGATGTACCTGCAAGATTTACAGGAATACCAAAAAACCGTATTTACTCAATTCAAATTCAGTCCATTGAGGAGTTTGAAAGCGACGGCGAAGAAAGCAGAAATGCGTTGCACAAAAAGTTTCGCTTTCGATGACCTGCACGATGGATATGAGCGAGTGTGGTCGATACGGCTGGATCGGCAAAGATGAGAACAACGCTCTATATGGTGCGGTTTACAAACTCAACACAAATCAGAAAGAACTTCTGACTCTGCTGTATCGGGATGGATACACATTATCAGAAGTAGCAGATCGGATATACCACACCTACGTTGCGGCTGTTTCACTCAGACTCTCCCGCATACAAAAGCGAACCCGCCAATTTGTTGCGGAGAATGGAGGGGTGGAAAATGACTGATTTGAAAAGACACCATCCGTATATGGAACTGTGCCTGCCGCAAATCCCCCACAGGTACAGAACGTGACTGGACTCTGACCGCACAGTATATTGATGAAGGTATTACGGGAACATCTGCTGAAAAGCGTCCACATTTTATGCAGATGATAGAGGATGCCCGGTAGCGGAAATTCAGTATGATCATCACCCGTGAGGTGTCCTGCTTTGCCCTAAATACGGTAGATACGCTTCAATAACAAGCCTGCTGAAGGAGTACGGCGTTGAGGTCTTTTTTATAAACGATAACATCATGGAGAGGAGAACTGCGGCTTACGATAATGGCAACGCTTGCACATGACGAGAACTACAAGACATCCATCCGTGTAAAAGTCGGACAACAGACCTCAATGCAAAACGATGTGTTTTACGGTAACGGAAATATTCTTGGATACGACCGTGTCGGCAAGGAGATGGTCATAAACTCCGAACAGGCAAAGACGGTGCGAATGATCTACGATATGTACCTGAGTGGAATGGGGGTGACAGTCATCCAGTACGAGTTTGAAAAAGCGGGCGGCTGACAGCAATGGAAAAGGAACGGTGGTTTTCATAGTACATTGCAAAAATGCTTCTTAACTCCTTTTACTGCAGCATCATAATCTACCACAAGGAATATACGCCTGATTTCCTGAGGCGGAAGAAAATCAAAAAGCAACTATAAAAAGAATTATAGAGAGTGCTCTGGATGGGGCTCAGGTAAAATATCAATGTTTTAAAGTTCCGGCATTTTCCGTTGAATTTTATGATAATGAATACATAGTTTGCGGACATATATATGATTATGTAAAAAATTATTGTTTAAATAGAGTTGAACTATATAAATCCGGTGAGGATTTTAATAATATTAATCCGTATAAGGAGTATGTAGAATATGTTGACAGTTTCAGAAGATATTCTGAGGAGGGATAAAACTAAAAAAATAATATTTTTTAAAAACTATAAAAATAATATTGGCAACTCAAAACTTATGTGCTATAATAAGTATAGAGGTGATGAGATTGAAGATTTTAGAGCAATTCTTAAAAGAAAAAATGGATAATCAAACTGAAAAATCTGCTCACGTTTATCAAAATCTTTACAGCCGAGTTGAAACATATTTTCCTGAAGGGAAAATACCAAAGCAGTTTACACGAGAGGATTTTATGCACATATTATCTAATATGAATACAAAAACAGTTGGTAATTTTACTGTAGTAAAATCCAATATTAAAAATTATATTGAGTGGATGGTGCGGCAAGGATATATGACAACCGCACAATTAGATGAATTCACCAGTATATTATATGATGATTTAGATCATTCAAATTCTTTCTTATTGTATTATTTTAAGAATTTTGATGAATTGTATTCAATATTAGAACAGACTATTGAATGTCATCTTGGGGATAACGAAGAAGATGGAGAATTTGATACCCTTCGTTGTGCGATATATCTTACATGGTTTGGATTTTCAATTGAAGAAATTACAAATATCTTAAAAAGTGATATAAGTCCGATTGATTCAATAATATATAAAGGCAAAGAAAAAATACCGGTCAGAATCGGTGAAAAGTGCATGTCATATATCCGTGATTACGCTAATCGAGAATCTTATCGGTCAAGAAAATTCGGCAGGGCTGACGGAAGTGAGATACGATATAAAGATAGTAAGTTTTTATTTCGATCGTGTAAGAGCAGTCAATTAACAGTGCAACAAATAAATGCTATGACAAGGTATACAAATCCATATGTTGATGAAGTCGGCAAACGATTTGCTTTTGGTAAAATTTATCAAAGCGGTTTGTATTATCGGATTTATCTTGACGAACAGGAAAATGGCGTATTGAAAAAAGACGATTATGATAGGATGGCAAAACTTTTTGGATTATCTGACACAGATTTAAATATTAAAGCGAAAAAATATGATTTGTCTGCAAGAAAATATATTCAGTATCAGGAATACAAAAAGGCTTTTTATAATAATTAGAATGGACTTCATAAGGAATTGAAAAATTCTTTATGAAAGAATAATAACTATAAAAA
>CAKTDK010000168.1 GCA_934541205.1 uncultured Eubacteriales bacterium | reverse complement strand
TTTGAAATAACAGTATTCTCATTATTTGTTCAAAAATCCTTGACATCATTATCACTTACAGGTTGATTGTATTGGAACGAATTCTTCTCCATCTCTTTCCACGAATCGCTTACATTGATTACATATATATTGTCATGTAAGTCACCGCAGTTCGTAAAACATTCTGCAAGTTCTTTTAATGCAACATTGCATGGATTCATTTGATTTCTTAAAGACATCATTTTCCCGCCATATAACGAATCAAGGTTTCTTGCCTGTTGAAATACTTTTTTTATTGTTTCTCTATCAATGTTATATATTTCTAATACCGTACTCTTGTACTTTTCACTATCTAAAATCAGTTCCGGGATACCCTGTTTATCTAACCAACGAACAACGGTATCAACCACATATTTTTGAACAATATCATCTCCGTCATCCGCCATTTCTAATAATCGATTTTCTTCATCTGTAGAAAAATCACGATATATTTGTTCTTTAGCTATTTTAAATTTTCTTAAATATTTCAACAAGCCCAATTTTATCACCGTCCTATTTCTAACGACTTATATTTTTGTGAATTCTCTTCAAGTATCTCTTTTCCTTGAGGATAATCGTATAGATCCTTCATAAAGGAATCTGCTATCTTCTCATCTATCTGCTTCAAAGTTTCTGCCCTTGTCAAATAATCGTAGGTATTGTTAACCAGCAATTTCAAATTCTGATAATATTGATCAACACATTCTGACAGCAGATCGACATTATCCTTTACATACCCACCTCCTGATTCCTTTACAGGAACATATTCTTTGTATTCCGGCTTTACCAGTGTATTACGAATACTATTAATTTTCCGTATTCCATCTTGTAATGCTTTAAAATCATATTCAATCATCGTTATGCTACTCCCCTCTATAAATTTCCAAATCAACTTCTTCGATTTCATTCAAGAAAGAGTTTATATGCCCCACAGCGGAGCCTCCCAGCCCTGTTATTTTATTTCGAATTGAATTTGCTCTGTCATATAGTATTTCTAACACATCATGCACAGCCCCTGATTTAATCGCAGTATCCTTTAGTAAACCAATATAGTCTACATATTCCAAAAATTTCTCGTCAAGGTAATCCCACTCTTCTATTTTTTTTGCTTTTACAGACAGATATCTGTCTGATACCTTTAATTCACCAGCCATAGTTCACTACTCCTCAATCAAATTAGCACGATAAGTTTTTAAATCATTTTCAGCAGTTGAAACTGAAATTTTTGTTGTTTTAATAAGTTTTTCATACTTTTCATATTCATCGTAATAGCCTTTTAACTTCTTTTTGATAGTTTCTACCATTACATCAATGCTGTCATCTGCTCTTGCAAATCTTTTACCCGAAAACAAATTATCTAACTGTATCATCAAACTTTTTACCAGTTTCATTTGATTATTTGAATTTTTTATATTCTTTTTAGCCCTTCGCTCTCTGATCGATTCGTTAAATTGTGTTTTGTACTTTTTTGCGTACTCAAGTGCGTCTTCTGTTTCCTCAATATTCTCGCGTATTTGTTTTAATTTTTGATTATAAACCGATATGTTGTTTTCAAGGTTTTTAATCCTATTTATGTATTCTTCTTCACTCATGCCGCAACCCTCCTTAATTTACCTTTATAGATTTTATTTTACTGACATCGTTATCCCAGAAAAAGTAAGCATCTCCTAATTTTATTTTTTTATTGAACTTTCTTCTAAGAGCTAAAACAATGTCAAATACTTTCATATTTGTAATGTCATCAAAAAACAGTATGTGTCTGTCTTCTTTGATTTTCTTGACAAACTCATTGGCGCCATACGGAATATTTTTATTTTCATAATTTCCGACAAACATACAAACATTCATATTCTTGTACTTGCCGACAATATTACGCATTGCATTTACAGCTTCGCTACTCTTACAAAGCTCATCAAGCATATCAATGCTGTTTATGATGAGCAATATCATATTTGAATTTGAAAGAACATCATTATTTCCTTCAGCAAGGAGCTTGTATCTTTTTTCGAGTTCTTTATCAATTTCAACCAAATGCGACTTTGCATTTTCCGCAAGTATTTCATAAGCTTTAACATTATCCTTTGTGCTTATATCAGAAAGCTTGCGATTTATCGCATCAAAGATATACACCTCTGATTTACCGCTGTACAGCTTATCAAGCATATCAACCGTGTACCGAATAAAATTATGCTTTCCGGAAGCTTCTCTCCCTGATATGCCAAGTATATCAACAGATGCAAGCTCAACAAACAGCGGTTCTACCGAATCATAGTCCAGTCCGAACATAATTTGATATCTGTCATTTTTATGCTTGATCTGCATTTGAATTGTATCTTCCGCTTTTATAATTTCAGGCACAACCGGAATTATTGCGGCTTTAATATTTCCGCATTTTTTATTCGTTTTTTCTATGAACTGCTTTATTTCATTTGTCTTGTCAATTTCCTTTTCGCCTTCAAAAGCAGTATATATCTGACACTCATAGAAATGCTTGTTTATTTCACACAAAGCCCTGTTCGGAATATCGTCTAACTTTTCTCTGCAACCTTCAAACAAAGACATATATTCGGTTGAATCGTTGCAGTAAAGCGCTACCCTGTTTGAAAAATGCGTCAAATACTTATAACCGATACCCGATGTCTGAGAATTGGCAATTACGAAGGTGATACCGTATGCATTGGATTCTGCACACAAATTCAGCAGCATATCATCATCCTGAAAATACTGTTCCTTTAATGCTGTCAGATTATCTATGAATACCACTATCTGTGCAAGATCTGTGCATCCCGCTTCTTTGTATGCAGAAAACGAACTCACACCAACAGAGAGCTGTTTTTCTTTCCTGTTTGCAAGATCTGTATAAAGCAGCTTAAACAAGTTTTTCAGCTTTTCGTCCTCGCCGTTGGTAACTACTCCGCCCACATGATTTAATGTCTCAAAATTTTTGAGAAACATCGAAGAAAAGTCTATTATATACATTGACACTTCGTCCGGTGTATAATTTGAAGCAATTGTTCTTATCATACCCTGTATCAGATTAGTTCGGTCTGTCTGTGATGAACCGATAATCATAGTGTTTCCGCTGAAAATACTTAACTCATAATTACCCTGATAACAGTTTTCAGGCGCATCATACACACCAACGGTTACACCTGTGCCGTCTTTTGATTTTTCTCCGGCAAAATCAAGTTTTTTGGAAAGCGGCGGCAAACAAATACTCGGCAATTTTTCTATATTGTTTTCTTTGCAGAATTCACCAATCACACCGATAACAGCGTCTAATTGGGTGATTTCCTTACCGAATTTATCTTTCACCTTCAATCCACTGTATCCCGATTGAAACATTTCAAAAAGTGTTCCGTTTCCGACTTTTAAATAGCCCCTTCCGCGATTATTTATAAAAGATGCATCCGGTGAACCAATGACTGCGCTACTTTCTGATTTCTCTTGCACTTTTAAGCACACTGAAAACTTAGAGTTGCTCTTGATGTCATCAGTGATTTTGTCAGCATTATTTGTAGATAATATTAAATGCATACCTACATACCTTCCACGACCGGCAATAGAAATTAATTCTGTTATAACTTCCGGATATTCATTTTTCAACTCAACAAATTCATCAACGAAAATAACTAAATGCGGAAGCGGTTTTTTTATTTCCCCTTTTTTATAATGATGCATATATGAATTTATATCTTTTGTTGATTCTTTAAAAATTTGCAATTCCTCTGCAACAATTTTAGCGCGTCTATCATATTCGGCCCTCAGTGATAGAAGCGATCTTTTAATTTGCTTTTTTAATTCCATTTTAGATAATTCATCACCTGAATTATCTTTATTTGTTATTGAGGTTACCAAATGCGGTAAGTTTTCAAATCGTGCCGCCATATTTCCGTCTTTAAAATCAATAATTGCAAATTCAAGTTCATATGGATGATATATGCTTGCCAATGAAAGCATATAGGAAAGTACTACCTCACTCTTACCGGAACCCGTCATTCCAACAACCAAGCCATGCGGTCCATGCACATTTTCGTGCAAATCCAAATATAAAAGTTCATTTCTGCCGTAGATTCCAAGCGGTGCGGAAACTGTATTTTCTATATCGGAATTTGCCCAATTAGCGCCGATATTCAGTTCTTCC
>CAKTDK010000167.1 GCA_934541205.1 uncultured Eubacteriales bacterium | reverse complement strand
TGAAGATAATGATATTATTGTTGTAAATAAGAAAAAAGGCATGGTGGTTCATCCTGCCGCCGGTAATTATTCAGGTACTTTGGTAAATGCTTTATTATTTCATTGCGCTGGAAATTTATCAGGTATAAATGGCATTGCAAGGCCCGGAATTGTACACAGAATTGATAAAAATACCAGTGGATTATTAATTGTTGCAAAAACAAATGAAGCTCATTTAAACCTTGCTGCTCAAATAAAAGAACATTCTTTTACCAGAGAATATAAAGCTGTTGTGGAAGGAAAATTTAAAGAAAAAATCGGCATGATAGATTTGCCAATAGGCAGAAATCCAAAAGACCGAAAAAAAATGGCTGTAACAAATATTAATTCTAAAAATGCAGTTACACATTATGAAGTATTATCAGAAAATAACGGAGTTTCTTTTGTCAAATTTAGACTTGAAACAGGAAGAACTCATCAGATTAGAGTTCATATGGCTTATAAAGGTCATCCGATAGTAAATGATGATGTTTATAACAGCAAAAAATATAAATTTAACTATGAAGGTCAATGTCTTCATGCTGGTAAAATAGGCTTTGTACATCCTATAAAAAAAGTTTATATGGAATTTGAAAGTGATTTGCCGGAATATTTTCTATTTACATTAAAAAAGTATAATTTATTGGGAGAGAATTTTAACTTTGAATAAAAAATATATTTTTTCGGATCTTGACGGAACCTTGTTAAACGATAATAAGGATATTCCTAAAAGCAATATTTCTTCTGTTAAAGAATTTCAAAATAAAAACGGAATTTTTTCTATTGCAACGGGAAGATGTTTAAACAGCATTAAAAAAAGTATTAAAGAAATTGAATTTAACGGACCTGCTATTTTATTTAACGGCTGTGTAATATATGATTTTACTAAAGAAAAAATTCTTTGGCAAAAAACTTTAGAAGAAAGTATAGTAAAAAAAATAATTGACTTTGTTTTAAATAATAAAAAATATAAAACTACTGGAATTTTAGTTTATACTATCGATAATACTTATTCTTTTAAGGATAATGATTTTATAACTAAACTTATTGAAATCGAAGGCGGAGGTTTTAAAGAAAAAGAAAAATTTGTAATTAATTCTCCTTGGATAAAAGTACTTTTTGCTGATAAAAATGAAAAAATAAAAGAAATTAATAATGAATTAAAAAAATACTTTGTTTTAGATAATATTGATACAAGTTTTTCACTTGATATTTATTTAGAACTTTTACCAAAAGGAATTAATAAAGGATATGCGTTGAAAAAGATAAAATCAACGGAAGAATATAATGACTGTATATTTTATGCCGTAGGCGATTATTATAATGATTATGATATGCTCAGATCAGCTGATGTTTCAAATTGCCCGAATAACGCTCCATTAGAAATTCAAAAAATATGCGATAATGTTTTATGCGAAAATAATAATGGCGTAATTTCAGATTTAATTAATAAAATTTTTGAAGGTGAAATATAATGATGTATGATTGCGGACTTATTTTGGAAGGCGGAGGCTTAAGAGGACTTTATACAGCCGGAGTTTTAGATTATTTTATTGAAAAAGATGTAGAATTTTCCGATATTTACGGAGTTTCTGCAGGTGCTTTTAATGCTGTTTCTTATATTACCAAACAAAAAGAACGCAGTAAAAATATTAATATTGGCTTTGTAAATGACAAAAGATATTTAAATATGAAAAATGTTTTTAAAAGAAAACCTTTGTTTAATTTGGATTTTATAGTTTATGATGTTCCGGAAAAATATTTTCCTTTTGACTATGAAAAATTTTATAACAGTAAGTCAAAATTTCATTGCGTATCAACAAATGTTGAAACTGGAAAAGCAGAATATTTTGATATAAATGATATAAGGGAAAATATGGAATTATTAAAATCTACAGGATCTCTGCCAATGTTTGGAGAAATTGTGGAAGCGAACGGTCTTAAATTATTAGACGGAGGCGTTGCAGATTCTATTCCTATAGAAAAATCTTTGGAAAACAATAAAAAAAATGTTTTAATTTTGACTAGAAATAAGGATTATATCAAGGAAAAAGCAAAATTTTACGGATTACATAAAATAAGATACAGAAAGTATCCGAAATTAATAGAAGCAATGGAAAACCGTCATATAAGATATAATAAAATCTTAGAATTAATTCATGATTTGGAAGAAAAAAAAGAAATATTTGTTATAAGGCCATCAAAACCATTGGAAGTTGACGTATTTGAAAAAGATAAAGAAAAATTAGAAAAATTATATTTTAACGGATATGACGATGCAAAAGAATTATATAATTCCTTAATAGAATATATAGAAAAATAAGATTTTTCTTATTTTTCTCCTCCTTCTTATTATACAAAATATTTATTTTGTATAATAAGCTTATTAGAGATTTTTATGTTCCTCCATCTCTAATATAATAATATTATATAACTATGCGTTGAATAACGCTACCGCTTACAAATCTTTTATAAAAATAATATCTTTTAAACAAATAAAACGGAAAATTAATTTTCCGTTTTATTCTATCGCTATAAAACTGCCATAATCCATTAAAGGAATTTTTTCTATGTATAATAATTTTATATTTAATGAGTTTAAAAATTTAATCAATTCTTTAAATTCTTTAATTTCAGATATATTTCCGCAAATAAAAAGTTCTTCTTTGGATAACATAAATCCGCATCCGCCAATAAAACCATTATTATAGCCATCTAGATATATTTGTTTTGCGTCTATGTAAAAAACATTAAAATTATTTTTTTCTAAAGTATCTTTTATTCCGATATCGCTTGTTAAAACTGAATTTTCATTTAAAGGTAAAACAGAACATTTTGTATAACCCTGATTAACATTTATTATTTGATAATTATTAATTTTTGCATATTCTAATATATTAATATCAGTACATTTTATGTTGCAAATTAAATTTTTTCCAACAAAAACGCTGTTATAATAACAGTCATTTGGATATTTAAAATAAAGCTTTGTCTCCCCTTCTATTAACTTTGCATCGGGAAGCAGATTTTTGTAATAATTATAGTTTTCTATAGAAACTACAAAATTATTATCCCCCAAATGACAAATCTGTAAATCAGGATGATAAGCTAAATCCCTTTGCACAGAGAGATTATTATCACTTTTAATAAGTTCAATGTTTTTATTTTTCAATATGCTTGAAGTTATGATATCAAGTTTTTTGTTTACAATAATTTTTTTGCATTTTCTATTTGGAAGATTAGGATTTTTAATATACAAAATATTCACCTCGTCATAAAAAAAGAGCTATCAATGATAGCTCTTTTTTAAAAATTTTATTCCTTATTTTTTATAAGAAATAATTTTATACCAATTGTGCTGAATATGGGAACCAAAATAAAAGAGACAATCGTAGTATTTAAAGCCCAAATATGTTTTTCATATGTTCCGTTGAAAAATAAAACTAAACTTAAAATCAATGAAACCATAGCTAAAACAATAAATATAACAGAAAAAACTTTATTTTTCATATAAATCCACCTTAAATAATTTTATAACTATATAATAGCATTATAAAAAATTTTTTTCAACTGTTTTTATCAACTTGATGAAATTTCTTTAAATTTCCTATTTTTTGTCTTCTTTCTTCAAGAATTTCTTTTACCTCATTCCAAGATAAATTTTGTTCTGCCATAAGTACTAAAATATGATACAGAAGATCGCAGATTTCATTTTTGAGCTCATTATTATCATTATTTTTTGCGGCAATTATAGTTTCTGCTGATTCTTCCCCTACTTTCTTTAAAATTTTATCAATACCTTTTTCAAATAGATAACATGTGTAAGAACCTTCTTGTTTATTTTGTTTTCTTTCCAAAACAACTTTATATAATTCTTCTATAATATCCATTACTTTTCTCCTTATAATATTTTATTAAAAAAACAGCTTATATTACCGGTATGACACGCCGGACCTATTTGTTCAACTTTAATTAACAATGTGTCATTGTCGCAATCGCCGTAAATTTCTTATACAAACTGAAAATGTCCTGAAGTTTCTCCTTTATTCCAAAGCTTGTTTCTGCTGCGGCTGAAAAACCAGGTTTTTTTTGTTTCTAAGGTAAGCTTTAATGATTCTTCATTCATATATGCCAACATAAGTATTTGATTTGTTTTATAATCCTGTAT
>CAKTDK010000166.1 GCA_934541205.1 uncultured Eubacteriales bacterium | reverse complement strand
ATTTTTTGGTGTTCGTCAGAAGCGGGTTTTGTAACGCTGGATGACGCATTTTCTACCGGATCGTCAATAATGCCTCAGAAGAAAAATCCGGATGTTGCTGAGCTTGTAAGGGGAAAAACTGGACGGGTTTATGGAAATCTTATGTCTATATTAACTGTAATGAAAGCGCTGCCTCTTGCTTATAACAAAGATATGCAGGAGGATAAAGAGGGGATTTTTGACAGTATTGATACTGTTAAAATGTGTATAAGCGTATTTATGAATATGTTTGATACGCTGAAAATCAATAAGGATGTTATGAAAAAAGCCGCTCTTGGCGGATTTATAAATGCTACAGACTGCGCTGATTATCTTGTGAAAAAAGGTCTTGCTTTCAGAGACGCTTATAAAATCGTTGGACAGCTTGTAGGCTACTGTACAGATAATAATAAGGATTTAATGTCTCTTTCTTTGGAAGAGTATAAAAAGTTATCGTCTGTTTTTGAAAAAGATGTTTATAATGCTATAAGTCTTGAAACATGTGTAAAAGAAAGAAGAGTATTTGGCGGTCCTTCTAAAGAAAGCGTTGAAAAACAAATTAAAAATATAAGAAATTATATTGCGAATTAATAAAAAGGTTCTGAGAAATTTCTCAGAACCTTTTTTAATAACTTCCGTTTTCGTTTAAAGAATCATCGTTTTCTATCCACTCGTCTACGCCGATTATTCTGTAATCATCTTTTGTATCACGTATAATAACTTTTTCAATTCCGGCGTTTATAATCGTTCTTTTGCACATTGAACAGGAATTTGCATTTTCTACATATTTATTCGAACTTGCTTCTTTCCCTACCAAGTATAAAGTAGAACCTATCATATCTTCTCGGCAGGCAGCTATAATTGCATTAGCTTCAGCATGTACAGAACGGCACATTTCATATCTTGTACCTCTTGGAACATTTAAATTTTCCCTAATACAGAAATTCATGTCGCAGCAGTTTTTTCTTCCCCGTGGAGCGCCAGTAAATCCGGTTGAAATTATAGAATCGTTTTTAACAATTATTGCTCCGTAGTTTCGTCTCAGACAGGTGCCTCTTTCCGAAACGGTTTCTGCAATGTCTAAGTAATAATTGATTTTGTCACGTCTTTCCATAAAAAGACCTCCATAAGAAAATATATAATTAATTATATAATACTATAATATTTTTTTCAACAAATTATTACAATTGTAAAAATTTTTCAGCATTTTTATAAAGTATTGCTTCTTGTTCTTTTTCGATTAGAGGAAGAGCTAAAAATCTTTTTAATTCTTCCAAATTGGTAGTGATAGGATAATCTGTGCCGAAAAAGATTTTATCGGCGCCGTGATTTCTTATTATATTTACACTTTCCTGAGAAGTTAAAAAAGCAATAGCACTTGAAGTGTCAAAAAATATATTTTGTCCGCAAAGATATTTTTTTGAGTCTTCCCATCTGGAATATCCGCCTAAATGAGCTGCGATAATTTTTATTCCTTTGAAATTATCTATGATATTTCTGATTCTTTTCGGAGAAGAATAATCAAATCTTTTATCACCTGCATGAATAAGTATAGGTATATTATTATCACGGCAGTAAGAATATATTGTTTCAAGTTTTTTATCATCTGCATTAAATTTTTGAAAATCAGGATGAAGTTTTATTCCGGCAATTCCGAGAGAAACAATTCTTTTTATTTCATCAACAGGATTTTCAAAATCAATATGAATACTTCCAAATCCGATATTACAATTTTCAAGATGAGAAATAATATAGTTGTTAAGACTTATAACTTGGTGAGGCGTTGTAGCGGTAGCGCAAAAAAGAAATTTATCAATTTGCGCTTTTTTAATATTATCTTTTAAATCCTGATAAGTTCCTTTTTGCGAAAGAGGAGGAAATTCATAAAAATTTCCCAAATTAATTACTGCCTTTTCTGAAATTTTATCAGCAAATGCATGGTTATGCATATCTATAATTTTCATAAATTGTCCTTTCTGATAACTATAAAATATGATATAATAATAAAAAATTATGAGGGGGATTTAAATGGCAAAGTATGAAAAGAGTTTTAAAGGAGATTTTGAACGGGTCTTAAAGCTATTGGATGATGAAATTATGGAAAGCGCGATCAGTATGGAGTGCGTGGACAGCAGTGATTACTGTATAGGTGATATAAATGTATCAATAAGGGTGTATGACAAACATTTTTACAGAAACGGAAACAGAGCAAGCCTTAATTTAACATTAATAGGAAAAGAAGATGATCTTTTTGTCTGCGCAATCGGGTCGGGAGGAGGATCGGGTGTTTTCTTTAATTTCAGCTGGGGAGCAGAGGAAAGTATGACATCCCTGGTTGAAGAAATTCTTGAAGATTATTGATTAACCCACTGAAAATATTTTCAGTGGGTTTTAATTTTATTATTTATTTTCCAAAGATGCTCTTATAAAGTCTTTAAATAAAGGATGAGCGCGATTTGGCCTTGATTTGAATTCAGGATGGAACTGTACTCCGACAAACCAAGGATGGTCTTTTATTTCGACAATTTCAACAAGTCTGTCATCGGGAGAAGTACCGCAGATAGACAGTCCCTTTTCAACAAGAATCGGTCTGTATGCATTATTATATTCATATCTGTGACGATGTCTTTCATAAATAAGTTCTTCATCGTAAACATTTGAACTGATTGAATCTTTAATTAATTTACATGGGTAAAGTCCAAGTCTCATAGTACCGCCCATATCTTCAATATCTTTTTGCTCCGGCATAATATCAATAACAGGGTTGGAGGTGCTTGGATTAAGTTCAGAAGAATTTGCATCTTTAAGTCCCAAAACATTTCTTGCATATTCAATAACAGCCATCTGCATACCAAGACAAATTCCAAAGTAAGGGATTTTATTTTCTCTTGCAAATTGGCAGGCTGTTATTTTTCCTTCAATACCTCTGTCTCCAAAACCTCCCGGGACAAGGATTCCGTTGCAGTCCTGAAGTAATTCTTTTACGTTTTCTTTAGTGACTTTTTCTGAATCTATCCATTTTATTTCTACTTTGCTGTCGTTTTCTATGCCGCCGTGATATAAAGCTTCCACAACAGATAAATAAGCGTCGTGCAAAGCAACATATTTCCCTACAAGAGCAATTTTAACATTTTTGTGAAGCGATTTTACACGTTTTACAAGGTTTGTCCATTCTTGAAGGTCAGGTTCTCTTTCTTCAAGAGAAAGTCTTCTGGAAACAGCTTTTGCAAGACCTTCTTTTTCAAGCATAAGAGGAATTTCGTATAAAGTTTCGGCAGTAAGATTTGGAATAACAGAATCTGCAGGAATATTACAGAAAAGACTGATTTTATTTTTCATGTCTTCAGAAATAGGATATTCGCTTCTGCAGACAATAACATCAGGCTGTATTCCCAAAGACAAAAGCTCTTTTACCGAATGCTGAGTAGGTTTGGTTTTAAGCTCTTTTGAACCTGAAATATATGGAATAAGAGTAACGTGGATAAACATACAGTTTTCTCTTCCTACATCATGGTAAACCTGACGTATTGATTCAAGAAATGGCAGTGATTCAATATCGCCGACGGTACCGCCTATTTCGGTAATGACAATATCAGGGTGAGAAGAGTTGGCAACTCTCATGATTCTTTCTTTAATTTCATTTGTGATATGAGGAATAACCTGGACTGTTCCTCCAAGATAATCTCCATGACGTTCTTTGTTAAGTACAGACCAATATACTTTGCCGGAGGTAACGTTAGAATTTATTGAAAGATTTTCATCCACAAAACGCTCATAATGACCTAAATCAAGGTCTGTTTCCGCTCCGTCATCAGTAACAAACACCTCTCCGTGCTGATAAGGACTCATAGTACCCGGATCAACGTTTATGTAAGGGTCAAATTTCTGAATAGTTACTGAATAACCTCTGTTTTTTAATAATCTTCCCAGCGAAGCAGCAGTAATTCCCTTTCCAAGTCCTGAAACTACGCCTCCCGTAACAAAAATATATTTTGTTGCCATAACCAAAAATACCTCCGTAAAATTTATCTCATATTATTGTAGTATAAAACCTTATTAAAATCAAGAAGAAAAATCTGAAATAATGCATAATAAAATCAAAAATAGAGGAAAAAACTTTTATTTGCCGCCGTTTTCAAGCTGAAGCTTATAAATTTCATTTTTTCGAAGTCCGCGGTCTTTT
>CAKTDK010000165.1 GCA_934541205.1 uncultured Eubacteriales bacterium | reverse complement strand
AATTAGAATTTTAAATCATAATATTATGGATTCTGCTAAAAAAACCTTTTACAAAATAAATAATAAAAATTTTCCTTGTGTTAAATACAAAACAAAAGAAAAAGAGATTGTGATACTTCCAAACTCACATGGTATTGATATTAAATATATATATTATAAAAAACCTAAGGCTAATCAAGAAAAAATATTATTAGATATAGATTCTATTAAAGAAGAAAGTAAATATTATACACTTTTTGAATATAATAATAATGAGTATATATTTAATCAGATGTATTTTGAAGACAGCAATATGACTGTTTCTTTTGATAATAATGTAACAATAAAAAATGGTATTTTTTGTACGATATTTGAAGAAAATTTTATAAAAAGTGCTCAATATCCGCTTGTGTATACTTTATCAATAAATAAAAGAACGAACAATATATCAGACACTACTGCATCAGAGAAGTTTAATGATAAGTTTTATCTAAATTCTTTTTCTTTGATAGGAAAGAACGATTATTTAGGAGAAAACAGTTATTTTAGAAGATTTAGAATTAATAATATATTTGATACAGAAAAAAATAATATTAAATCTGCGAAGTACTATTTGAATGTTTTAAATGATAAAAATAATGGAAATTTAAATATTTATCTTCCAAAAAACAATTGGAGCAGTATATATATGAACTGGAATAATAGACCAGAAATAAATTTTGAAAAAATAAAATATGAATATAATAAAAATAATCAGTATGAAATCAATATCGGGGATTTTGTAAAAAAGTGTATAGAAGATAGTAAATATATCAAGGAGTCATCTGGTTTAAATTTTTTAATGAATAATGGGAATATAATTATTGCAACGTCTGAAAATATATTAATGCCTTCATATTATAGAATAGACTTTTATAATAATTTACATTATAAAAATATTGTAAATATAAATGATATAAATACATAAATTATTATTTATAAAAAGTCAAATATATAAATTTAATATAAAGGAGGGTAGAAAAAGCAGTTAATTAAATATTAATTAAGATATTTAAGGAGGAAAGTAATGAAAAATAAGAAAATAATTAAAACCACTTGTATTTTTTTAGCTATAGTTTTATTATCGTCTGTTCTTATCTATAATGTTATCGCTGAAATTAGTATTACATCGGAGGAGAAACAATTAAATAAGATTGTTGAAAAATATGATCAAAAAACAGCTCAGCAGTTAATAGATATAGTAAATACGATTACTGATGAGGCAACGAATGAAAACGAAACTATAGCAGTTTTTAG
This sequence comes from uncultured Eubacteriales bacterium, assembly GCA_934541205.1. Taxonomy (GTDB): domain Bacteria; phylum Bacillota; class Clostridia; order Oscillospirales; family RGIG7773; genus RGIG7773. The sequence continues at coordinate 2,954 of CAKTDK010000165.1, read as the reverse complement.
TTCGCTGGCTTCAAAAGCAAAAAAATTGTCCGGTCAGGAAATTGCAAAAGAAATTTATAATGAAAATAATAGTGTTTTAACTAAAACTATTATGATTCAAAACATGAATTTTTCAAAATTTAAAACAGATGAGAAAAAGAAAATTATTGATTTGATAAGTAGTGATATCGTAGAACTCCCTTTAAAGAAAGATATTATTAATAAATTTGATAAAGATAGTACGGAATATTTGAAGGAACTAATAAATAAAGATGGAGACTTAGCTTTTGTTTCAGCCAGAAAACTTTTTTCATTGAATCCTAATAACGCTGTTGATATTGCAAATGATATAATAAAAAATTCAAGTGGGAAAACGGTTGAACAATTAAAAGCGGCTATATTTACCTACGGAAATAAGTTTAGAAATAAAATGACTTATGCGGATGCAAAATTAAATAAAGAAGAATTTGTTGATTTCTGTAAAGATATTATTATAAAAAATAATGATCAGGATTTAACTAATATGACTATATATTCTTTAGCGGATACTAGAGATATAGAGGCAGTCAGATTTTTAACTTATAATGAAAGTATTGACAGAATTGTAAAGGTTGGCTGTTTATATGAAAACTATGAGACTATTAAGGAAATGTTAGAAAATAATCCGTCAGTGGAGGATATAGAATTAGCAATAGATGTTATGTTGATAATGCCTATAAAGGAAATTAAACCGTTATTGGAAAAGGAAAAAGAAAAAATTAATGGAAACGAAGATCTTTTACAAAAATATACTAATGCAATAGATTTAATAGATAATGAAGGAGTAAATGCACGGTAAGTATAAAAGGAGAGTTATCAATGAATTTTAAAAAAATATTAATTTTTATGTTGATTATATGTATTTTTTCTATAAATTGTTTTAGTGCATTCGCATTATCCGGGTATCAGGGATATACCGTTTTTAGAGATGGAGTAGGTTTGCCTCTTCTTGAAATTACACTCGGGAATGAAGATCATGCGGCTATGATGTATGCGCCTTACAGTGATTATTATAATATTTTGCCGGTAATCGAAGCAAGTGGATATGGTCATAAAGTGGATTACAGATCCTGGAGTCAATTTATGGGTACGGATAATAAGTTTCACGGAGTGTATAAACCTAAAAGCGCTATGACGGATAGACAGAGAGAACTGGCGCTGTCAACCGCTATGCAGCTGACAGCATTAGATATCGGATATACTTTATTAGATAAAATACTTCCAACTGAGGTACCGTGGGATAAAATTGATCCTACAGAAATATTGAATTTAAGATGTGACGGAGTGGTTCAATACTGTTATAATTACAACGGAATAAGTGTTGGAAGAAATATTTCATCAAGATTTGCTCTTTTAGGTTATGTGCCTATAGGCGAAAAACCGAGCGATTTAAGAAATAAGGATATGGTTCTGATAACCAGTAAGGTTCCTAATACTCCGTCATATAAATAGGAGAAAAAATTATGAAAAATATTATTGTCAATATTGTATTAATTATTATTTCTTTTGTATATTTCTGTTTTATAACTGTCTATAATTTTGCTATTAATTTAACAGGAATAGGAGATCCTCATATTCTTGATACCCGTGATGTTATTTTAAATATTATAGGAATTCTATTGGTTATGCTGGTTGGATTTATATTTGCGCAGATATCGGGCAAAATAGCGCGAATAATAGTATTTTCTATAATGGGAGTTTTGGGAACAGTGTTATTGATTTATTCTGTTTTCTTTATGACAGCTAATGTTGAGATTTTAAACAGTCTTTTATTAGTTTCTATTTTATATGTTCTCGTTTTTAATTTGATTATAGATATTCCCACTGCAGTTTATGTTATAATAAGTTTCGGATTGCCGGTTATAGGATTTATTGCAGGATGCGTTTATAAAAGAATTGTTAATAAACGGATTGCAATTAAATTAGGAGAAAAATTATGAAAAATATTGTGGTGAATATCATATTAATCATAGTTTCTTTTGTATATTTTTGTTTTATATCTGTATATAATCATGCTGTTCATTTTTCAGGGACAGGTATACCTCATGTTCTCGATATTCGTGATGTTGTTTTAAATATTATAGGTTTTTTATTGGTTATGCTTGTCGGATTTATATTTGCTCAAATCTCCGGAAAAATTGCAAGAATAATAGCATTTTCGATATTTGGCGTTTTAGGAATTACATTATTGATCTATTCTGTTTTCTTTATGACAGCTGATTTTAACATTTTAAAAGGTCTTTTGTTAATATCTATTTCATATATTGCTGTTTTGGATTTGATTATAGAAATGCCTGCTGCAGTTTATATTTTAATAAGTTTTGGATTGCCTATTTTAGGGTTTATTGCAGGCTGTATTTATAGAAATTATAAGGAAAAAAGACTTGCTGAAAAATTATAAAGATTTGTAAAAAAATACTGCTGACATTATGTCAGCAGTATTTTTTATTTTAACGTTACTTGTGTTTGTTTTCCTGTTTCAATATTTATAATAAGCATCTTATTAACAGAAGGAATAACAGCATATTTATCATTTGACATTATATTTAAGCTTAAAATATCGACGTCATACTTTTTATCGATGTCTTTACCTTTACAGATTATATAATTCTTTGCCTCACCAGGATTTGCATATTTATATACCAATAAGTCGTTATATACGCTGTATGAATGAACCCAGTTAAAAGTGTCTTTTAGTTTTCCGTCCATACTGTAAGTTTCCAGTGAGTTTTTATATTTTACATATAATACATTGTCTTTTATTTCAATAGTTTGCAATATATCATTATTATTTAAATTTGAATTACTTATTATAGTTTTTTTATTTTTGCCGTCTGAATCCAAAACAATAATTCCTTCATTTTCAGTAAGACAATATATTTTATTTTCATAAAGCGCACAGCTTGCTGCTTTATTTTCTGTATTGAGTTCTTCGG
>CAKTDK010000164.1 GCA_934541205.1 uncultured Eubacteriales bacterium | reverse complement strand
AGCAAACCAAGTCCGATGGCCTGAAGTCCTCCGTTTATACCTGTTATAACATTCCATACGGCGCCGTCTTTAAAGCTTTGCGGCGAAGTTGTGATAAGCTGCCATATTTCCGTCATTCTATCATTCCATGTTTCAAAAGCATTTTCCAAGTTTGCGACAATCCAGTTATCGCTCAAATGTAATCCACCTCCTCCTAAAACGCAAAAGACCTATAACATCTTCAAACAAGGTAATATCGTATCCTCGCTTTATAATCGCCTTAAAATCTTTTTTGAACTTATTGGAGTATCGTACTTTAAGCATTTAAGTCCCTCATAAGCTCTTCCATACTGTCATACGCCTTGCTCACATTCCGATTATTGTTTACATCGTTAATAGCGGCAAGCGTTTCGGCATTAGGAATATCGGTTGCTATTTCAAACGGAATTCTTCCTTGTCTGACAACTTGCCGTAAAAACATATTCATAGCGGTTGTCATATTAAGTCCCATATCGGAAAGCATAGCCTCGGCTTGTTTTTTTAACTCAGTGTCCATACGAATACTCATATTAACTGTTGCCATAAGATTACCTCCTCTGTGTTAGTATATTCATTGTACCGCAAAATACGTGCATCATCAATGCAAAACAGAAAATATGACAGCAGTTTAATATATTTTTTACATTATATCTGAACGTTCAGATAATCATATTTATCCGAACTTTTGTATTATCTGAACTTTGCCTTGAAAGTCTTGATTTTATGCCATTTTCGAGCCAAAACATTCAGATAATTTTTCGGGGAATATTGTTGTATTTCTATACAAGTGCTATTCCCCAAATTCAAAAAGTTCGGATAATCCGTCACTTTAATCCGTATAGCTTTTTTAGCGTAACCTCATCTGAAACCGTAAAACGTGAATTGTCAGCTTTAATGCCGGAATACATTGTATTTTGATTTGCTTTTTCTATCGCTTTGCGTTTCATCTCGGTATCTGCATGAGCATAGATTAAAGTGGTTTCCATACTTGAATGCCCTAACCATTGAGATATTAATGTTAAATCCATTCCGTGCTGATATAGGTGCATCGCCCGTGTATGTCGCCACAAATGCGGATACATATTTTCGGGAACTTCAGCACAAACTGCACGAGCCATTTCTGCGTAATGCTTTAAAAATTTGCGTATGGCATTATCCGATAACGGCTGATCCATACCATGTATATTAGTACAAAAAAGATATTGTTCATCACTTTCATAACTAAATATTTTGAAATATCTTTTTAGTTGCTCCACTGTTGATGACATTAGCGGAACGGTTCTTGTTTTACTGCCTTTACCGAATAATGTGATATATGGCTTTTCTGTAAGGTAAATATCCTTGATTTTCAAATTAAGAATTTCACTTATGCGAGCACCTGTATCATACATTAAAACCATTATCATCAAATCGCGAATACCTTTATCGGTTTTTTGATTCGGCTGGGCAAGCATAGCCTTTACTGCTTTTTCTGTCATATATTCAACAGAAGTAGTTTTGGGCAATTTTTTCTTAGAGATTGTTTGGATTTCATGAAAAAATTTAACTACAACGGGTTCTACACTTGAGGCATATGATAAAAAAGACCTAATACCACTCAAATGTTGATTACACGTATTATCGCTGCAATGCCGTGATGTTGAAAGCCAATCCATATATGATGAAACAGATGATGAGTCGATAAGTTCAAATGATACTTCCCTCATTTTAATATCAAAAGTTTCACATAAGTAATCGATAAATTGATTCAATATCATACGATATGAGCGGATGGTATGTACGCTTGAACATTTTTGAGTTGGTAAATATATTGTGAGATAGTTGTGAACTAATTTAAAAAATAGTTTATTCATTGCATGATTCATATTCTAACCTCCGGTATTAAATTAGTTAGCTCACTCCACTGTGCATCGGTATATGCAGACATACGCTCCGGCATAAGATGGACATAGTAGGCTGTATCATTCAAATTTGCGTGACCCATATATGTTTTTAAATATGGTAACATTATAGAAATATTTACATTTTGCTCTGTCCAACGCATTATGTTTTCAGTAGCAAAGCGATGCCTTAAATCATAGACACGTACTTTTGGCAAATTGTCGGCAGGGATATTTGGATTAGCAGTCTTCCAACAAATATTGAAAAAGCTTCTCACTTGGTGGATACTCAGATGCTTATTGTGATACGGGAAAAGATATGGATTTTCTTCGTGATACAACTCCCAAACAGACAAATATTGTTTAATGTAAGTATTCATATCATCTGACATAATAACAATACGATCTCGGTTATCCTTTGAGTTTTCAATGAAAATTTCACCCGTGTTTTCGTAAATATGCTCTCTTTTAAGTGTACGAGCTTCCATAGGTCTTAAACCACAGGTATAAATTAGTCTGAACATTACAGGATAAGCACATTTTTCAATCAGCGATGGCTTGCTTAAAGCAACAGTATCTATGCTCAAAAATAATTTGTTTAATTCGTCATCATTAAAAATATATGGTAGCTTTCTTGGCTTAGTTCCGACAAAATTGGTTTTAAGGACAAATGCTTCTTTACCTATGTTTGTGAGATATTCTGCAAAAAGGCGTATGATTCGTGCATTTTCCGACGTGGGTAATTTTTCAATCCACATCAAAACAATATCTTTGGTAAGAACAGAATCGTATGGAAAAAGCTCGGCTAAAAATCTATCAAGCCTCTTTAATGGGCATTCGTATGTTGTTCGTTTGTAACCCAAATTACAACGGTATATGATAAAATCTTCTAAATCCGAAGCGAATTTAGAAATAAATACACTATTGCTCATCAAAATGCACCTCCCATAAGATTTATGTGTTTAAAATCTAATGCACATAATTTTAATCTGTCATAATCTAATGAAAGATATTTTTCAGTAGATGCTGTATTTTGATGCCCTAAAATTTGTGCGATTGTATTTATGGAACAACCTGTGCTAAGAAGATTATGCCCCATACGTCTGCGTAATCCGTGAAAGGTTTTTCCGTCAAATGGGAAACGAGATATTCCCGCTTTTCTAAGATATTTATCAAACATTGTTCTTACGCTAACAGAAGCCATCGGCATAAATGGTGCTACAGAACTAAGAAATATCTCAGAATGGTTTGATGCTTGTCTGCCGCTGAGTATATATGATTTTATGGCATTACCTGCATCAGCAGTTAAAGGAAGGTGAACATCACCATTAGTTTTTGATTGAATAAGGTAAATTTCACCCTGTTTCCAATCTATACTTGAAAGTTTTAGCCTTACAATATCTGCTGAACGCAATCCTGTTGAAGCAGCAAGCAAAATTATAGCCATATTTCTTTTGCCAAGAGCTGTACTTGTATCAATTTGTGCTAATATTTTATCCAACTCATCATTGGTGATATAATCCTTAACCTTATGTTGCAATGGTACACGATAAGACAATAAATTAAAGCAATCAGGAACTTCTACATTCTGTTCTTGTAAAAAAGAATAAAATTGTCGTATATAACATTGAATATCACGCAATGATGAAGACGACATTGTTGTGGCGATTTGACCAACAAAAGTTTTAATATCGGATATTGACACACTTTTCATACCGGAATGACCATTATCCTGTAAAAACATCAAATGCTTGCGTATTGCCCAACTAAAGTCACGGCCACTTGTGCTGTTAAAGGTTCGTGAGGACATAAAAGTATCTAAATGCTTCCGAAATTCAGGTAATAAAGCAGGCCTTTTTGTAAAAACAGCTCGTTCCCAAGAAATGTGACCGTATACAAAATATTCATCAAGATATTTTGCAGCTTTTACTGCTACACTTCTGCGGCAACCTGATATTTCACCCCTTTCATGCCGTTTGTGAACAAGTGTTACAAATTCAGCAGTAAGTTCTGAATTGTAATTTTGACAGTTATGACTATGATGAAATTTTTCGATCGTATTCATAGCAACAAAATAATGTCCCCAGACATAATATTGTTGATAACCGAATTTTTCAAGCTCTAAGCATACTGTCATAATCAGTTCATGAATGTTGATAGATTTTTGGTTCATAAAAAAATCTCCTTGTATATTAAAGTCAGAGAGAATCTCTGCTGACAATATTATACTACAAATTGGTTTCAACGAAGTCAAACTGATTAGAATTTATACATTATTATCCGAACTTTTTGAATTTGGGGAATAGCACTTGTATAGAAATACAACAATATTCCC
>CAKTDK010000163.1 GCA_934541205.1 uncultured Eubacteriales bacterium | reverse complement strand
CCTCAGTAAGACTAAAATATTTATAGATAATAAAAAAAAGTGCGTGTTTAAAAAAAGGAGATTTTGAACTTATGTCATCTGATTTATCAACATTTTCACCGCTGGGCATTATTGCTCTTAAAAGCTGCAAGGAACTTGGCGAAAAAGTAGACGCCCATATCCGTGCTTTAAGAAAAGATCCGGATAATACGTCTTATATGATACCCATACAGGATATCAGATTTTCAAACGGCGAAGGAAAAGTAAAAATTATGGATTCCGTCAGAGGAAAGGATATTTATATTCTCTGCGATATTTCAAATTACAGCTGTACATACAATATGTACGGATTTGAAAACCATATGGGACCGGACGAACATTTCAGAGATATAAAAAGAGTTATTTCCGCTATAGGAGGAAAAGCAAGCAGAGTTACCGTTATTATGCCTCTTTTATACTCCTCCCGCCAGCATAAAAGAAAAGGCAGAGAATCTTTAGACTGCGCTATGGCGCTTCAAGAGCTTGAACATCTCGGAATTTCAACCCTTCTTACTTTTGATGCTCATGATCCCACTATTCAAAATGCAATTCCTCTTGTCTCTTTTGAAAATGTATATCCTACATATACTATTTTAAAATATTTTTTAAATGATCATAAAGGCATAAAAGTAGACAAGGATAACTTTATTGTTATGAGCCCGGATACAGGAGCTATGGACAGAGCTATTTATTTTGCTAACATTCTGGGACTTGACGTAGGTATGTTTTATAAAAGACGTGATTTTTCAATTGTTGTAAACGGAAAAAATCCTATTATAGAACATGAATATATCGGCCGCGACGTAGAAGGAAAAAATGTTCTTATAATCGACGATATGATAGCTTCTGGAGAATCTGTTTTTGATATTGCAGACGAACTTAAAAAAAGAAAAGCAAAAGAAATTAATATCGCTACTACTTTCGCTTTCTTTACCGAAGGAATTGAAAAATTCAATAAATATTTTGAAGAAGGCAAAATCAAAAGCGTTTACTCAACAAACCTTACTTACCTTCCCGAAAAAGTTAAAAATGCTCCGTGGTTTAGGGAAGTTGATATGTCAAAATTTGTGGGAAAACTTATAAGCACCTTAAATTATAATCACTCAATATCTCCTTTGCTTGATGCAAGAGCAAGGATTCAGCAGCTTTTAAACAAAAAGAAATAAAATATTTAATATCTTAAAATATTTGACTGATAGACATTAGTAAACACCGGTTGAAATAATTGTTTTCAACCGGTGTTGTATATAACCATATTTTGCGGAGATGAGATTATTGCCTGTTACTTTTAGAGAAGCAAATATAAATGACGCTGAAAAACTCGGATATATTCACTATAAATCTTGGATTGAAACATACACCGGATTAATCCACTCTGATTTTCTTGCATCAAGAAGCATTAAAAAAAGCACTGCTATATTTTCTGAAAATAAATGTAAAAATATAATTTTAGCATCGGACAATGAAAATCCAATTGGATTTTGCGGTTTTGGAAATACCCGAGACCCGGATTTACCGAAAAATTTCGGAGAAATATATGGAATATATGTTTTAAGAAGTTATCAACATATGTCAATAGGATATCAATTAATTTCATCTGCTTTAATTAAATTAAAAGGCTACGGTTATACCGATATAAGTCTCTGGGTTTTAAAAGACAACATCAAGGCCATTAAATTTTATGAAAAATTGCAGTTTCATTTTGACGGAAACGAAAAAGAATGTCTTTTAGGATCTCCTGTTACAGAAAAAAGATATACACGCAAACTATAGTAAATTCTGTAGATATTATAAAAAACTCTCATTAAAAAATAAAAACTGTCATTCTGAGCAAAGCTTAAAGAATTCTTCAAGACTTCGTTTTTCAGAATGACAGCTTTTTTATTTCAATACATATTTTTCAATAGCCTTTATAACGCCGCATTTATTATTGTTTTCCGCAATAAAATTGCCGTACTTTTTCATATCTTCATTGGCATTTTCCATTACAAAACTATATTTTGCTTTTGAAAGCAAGGAAATATCGTTATAAAAATCTCCGAAAACCATTGTTTCTTCATAACTGGCTCCAATATTTTTCTGAATTTTTTCGAAAGCGGTTCCCTTGTCAACGCCTTTATTCATAATATCAAGATAAAAAGGTCCGGATATTTGCATAGACAATCTATTTTTAAAATAACTTCTGAGAATATTATAAGAATTTTCTCTCGGATCTGTAATATCACAAATTGAAACTTTAAAAATACTATCGTTTATTTCAGAAAAATCATTTACTTTTCTGCTGTTTGGATAATAAAGCTTTACTATTTTTTCATACTCAGAGTCGTCCGGCAAATAATATGTTCCGTCAATGCCGCATACAATAATTCGTATTCCTTTTATTTCACTGCTTTTTTCTATCAATTCAAGCCATAAATTTCTGTCAATAACATTTGTATAAATATTTTTCCCATGATCAGCAATATAGGCCCCGTTATCACATATAAAAACAGTTTCATTCATTATTTCTTTAAAATCAAGCTCTAAAGTAACATAAGACCTGCCGCTGCATACTACAAACTCTATATTCCTATCTTTCAATTTCTTTAGTATATCAAAAAAATTATCCGGCAAACGTTTTTCATCGTTTAAAAGCGTTCCGTCCATATCCGAAGCAATAAGCTTTATCATTTTACTCACCTATAATTTTTATAAGAACTCTTTTATTTCTTTTTCCGTCAAATTCAAAATAAAATATTTGTTCCCATGTCCCAAAATCAAGCTTTCCGTCTGTTATCGCTATTACTGTTTCTCTTCCCATAATACTGCGTTTTAAATGTGCGTCGGCATTATCCTCATATCCGTTATGATTATACATACTATACGGTTTTTCCGGAGCAAGTTTTTCAAGCCATACTTCAAAATCTCTGTGAAGTCCGCTTTCATCATCGTTTATAAATACACTGGCAGTAATATTCATAGCGTTTACAAGGACAAATCCTTCTTTTATTCCGCTTTTTGAAACAGCGTTTTGAACATTTTGAGTAATATTTACAAGTCCTCTTCTTGACGGAATATTAAAATTCAATTCTTCTCTGTATGATTTCATTTTTTCACCTTTTAATTTATAAATTTTTCTTCTATGGATTTAATAATTTCAAGAGCTTTGTCATCTTCCTTTCTCAAAAGAGTGTCAAGTTCTTTCAATAAAGAAAAAATTTCTTCTTTTTCCTCTTTATCCTTGCTTTGAAAAATATCACCGCAAACCTCTTCATAAATACTATTGATTTTATCCTTATGAAGAAATGTTTTTTCATCAATCATATAATCATATAGTATCTTTTCACACTTTTCTTCCAAAGAATCTGCCTTTTTAACATCTGAAATTTCTTTCCGGTGTTTTTCTTTTTTTACTCTGTTTTTTATTCTGTCTTTATTAAGTTTATATATCATAAAACCGCAAAATACATAAGCGGCAATAAAAAATAAAACTTCAAATACTATAAACAAAATAAACTTACTGTTAAAATAAGAATATGCTAAAATTGACATTCCTGATGAAATTACCATATAAATTCCCGCTATAAAATTTACAAAAGCCTTTTCCCTGCTTTCTTTCAGTAAATAAATACAAGCAAAAAACAACATTTCCGAAAGAAAAACAAATACTGAAGATATAATAAACGCCGTCGAAGCTTTCTTAAAAATAAATAATAATATATACAAAACCGCAGTTAATCCTATAGTTGCTATACTTATTATATAATCTTTTTTTCTCAAATTTAACATAACACACCTCTAATATAAAATACTGTTTTAATTATACTATTTTACGTATTATTTGTCTATGACTAAAAGTATACTAATATAATTTTTTATGTTATAATAACCTCATGCCGTTTTCCAAAGCATAGCTTTGAATGTCTGGGAAAACATTGAAACTAAGAGTCGTAAATCGCTTTTATCAATTTCTTTTATATGTTATAATGGTTTTAAAGAATATAAAGGCAAAATTTCAAAGGTCAAAAAGCATCAAAATTCTGACGATATTATAATAATTTCGGAATAAATATTTTTTTATACAGTTTTGTGAACATATTTTTAAAGAAAGGACTCAAAATGGAACTTAAAGATATTGTTAAATATGCCATGAAAGCGCTTTCTTATACCAATACAAAAATAAACGTAACTAAAAACTATGAATTGGAACGCAAAGTAATAAATGCTATGCACTATCATTACC
>CAKTDK010000162.1 GCA_934541205.1 uncultured Eubacteriales bacterium | reverse complement strand
ATATTGATCCGACTTATGGCTTCCCGATTTCTATCGGTGCCTCGGGGGAAATGTCGCTCCGTGCGGAGGACAGCCGAAAGCTTTTACTTAAGCTGGTTGGCACAGAGCAATTTTTAGGTCAGCAAAAGCTGATTGGTTTTTTTCGTGCATTTCTTATGACCAAGGTAAAAACTTATATTGCGCAGGTTATGAAAACGAATGGCATTAACATTTTCGAAATTGATGAAAATCTGGCGGCTTTCAGCGAGCATATACATAAACTGTTGATTCCTGATTTTGCCGACTATGGTATTTCGCTTGAAAAATTTTTCGTGACCAATATTGTCAAGCCTGATGGGGATAGGCAGTATGAAAAATTTAAGGAACTGCATTTCCGACAGTATGCAGATATTGCGGAAGCAAAGCTTCGCCAGCAAACCGATTTGATTCACGCACAAACTGAAGCTCAAAAGGTCGTTATTGACTCTCAGGCACAGGCTGCCAAGCGTGCTCAGGAGGGTTATACATATGCTCAGGAACGTGGCTTCGATGTTGCTGAAAAGGCGGCACAAAACGAGGCTGTCGGTCAATTTACCAATATGGGTGTAGGACTGGGAACAATGGCAGGCGTCGGCAGCACAGTCGGCTCAATTGTCGGAAAGGCAGTAAACGGCGCAATAAATGCAACTGCGGAGCAGACAGTTTCTGCAAAACCGACAGATGATATGGCTCTGTTCAAGGAAAAGGTCGAGAAACTGACTGTAATGAAGGATTCGGGGCTTATCAACGAAGAAGAATATAACAGTATGAAATCCGAACTTTTAAGAAGTATTTTATAATGGGAGGACAGATAAATGAAAAAGAGCTTTAGAGCATATACAATATGTTGGGTAATCTTTCTTGCCATATTTAATGTGATTTGTTTTGTTTCCCCGGGGGAGACCGCCGAAATGACAAAATTCGGCGGTGCATTTTGGACAGGATATGTATTTATTACTCTTGCGTTTATCGGACAGCTTGTATGCTCCTGCATTGCGTTTAGGACCGAGAATCTGCAAAAGCTTTTTTACAATCTGCCGCTGTTCACTGTAAGCTATACCGGGCTTATTTTGACAATCATTTTCGGTGCAGCTTGCATGGCAGTGCCAAATTTGCCGATTTGGGCAGGTGTTATTGCTTGTTTGCTTCTCCTTGCGCTGAACGCTGTTTCAGTTATCAAGGCAGGGACTGCCGCCGATATTGTTTCAAATGTTGATGCAAGGATAAAGGTACAAACGCAGTTTGTAAAAATGGCTTCTGCCAACGCACAAAATATTATGAACAGGGCAAAAAGTGAGGCAGTAAGGGCTGAGTGTAAAAAGGTTTATGAGATGCTGCGTTTCAGTGACCCGATGTCAAATGATGCCTTATCGGCGAAAGAAAACGAAATTGCAATTAAAATGAATGAGCTTGCAGCAGCTGCCGAGGCAGATGATGCAGGGAGGGCAATCGATGCAGCAGAAGAAATTATTTTATATGTTAAGGAAAGAAACAATATATGTAAAGCGATGAAATAATAATAAAATGTGAGGAGTAACAGTGATGGCAATTTTTAAATGTAAAATGTGCGGCGGAACAATTGAGTTCAGTCAGGGAGATACTGTCGGAATTTGTGACAGCTGCGGTACAAAGCAGACTTTGCCTGCTGCAAATGATGAAGTTATTGCTAACTTGCACAGTCGGGCAAACACTCTTCGTTTAAAAGGTGAATTTGATAAGGCGGAGGAAACCTATAACAAAATCCTTGAAAAAAATGCAGGCGATGCAGAGGCGCATTGGGGCATAATTCTTTGTAAGTATGGTATTGAATATGTAGAAGATCCGAAAACATACAAACGTGTGCCGACATGTCACCGAACGTCATTTGACGCCATTCTTGCAGACGAAGATTATAAACAGGCAATAGAAAATGCTACTGAAGAACAGAGAAGCATTATGGAAGCCGAAGCCAAAGAAATAGACCGGATTCAGAAAAATATCCTTGCAATAGTAAAGAACGAAGAACCTTTTGATGTGTTTATTTGCTACAAAGAAACCGATTTCAATGGTAAGCGCACGGAGGACAGCGCCATTGCAAACGATATCTACCATCAATTATCGCAAGAGGGGCTTAAGGTATTCTATGCGGCAATTACTCTCGAGGATAAATTAGGTCAGGAGTTTGAGCCTTACATATTTTCGGCATTAAGCTCTGCTAAAGTAATGCTTGTTATCGGAACAAAGCAGGAATATTTTAATGCCGTTTGGGTAAAAAACGAGTGGTCGCGTTACTTAAAGCTTATGAAAGAGGATCGTTCCAAGCTTCTTATTCCCTGCTATCGTGATATGGATGCATATGAGCTGCCGGAGGAATTTGCGCATCTTCAATCTCAGAATATGAGCAAAATAGGGTTTATCAGCGATATCACAAGAGGTATAAAAAAAGTAACAGAACCATCTGCCGGACAGCAGGCTAATTATATATCATCAGCTGAACAGCGACAATCAAACTTGCAGGAGCTTCTCGCTCTTGCAAGAAAAGAACGTGCAAGCAAGAAATTTTCAAGAGCAATGGAAATAACAGACAGTATTCTTTTTCAAAATACAAAATGCATGGAAGCTTGGGTGCTGAAATTTGATATTATAATCAGCGAGCTTTCGGAAAGCCCGGAAAAAATTGATTTGCTGAGCGAGGCAAACGTGTGCCGTGATTCCATAGCAGAATATTCAGCTGCGAATGGAGAAAATTACAATGAAAAATGCAGGACTCAGTATAATAACTGTATTCGGAATATAATTGATGATTCTATCGGAAGATTAAGAATGACGAATAAATCATTTTATCCTGAATGGAGAAGCATGGATTACAGAACTCTGAATTCTGATGTTGAGACAGTCAGTCTGATAATTTCACAATTTTTGAAATTGTGCGAAAATGTGAAAAATGATGAAGAAATATATGGTATTATTTATCCTCTGTATTGTGCCGTCAGTATTCGGGTCAGCGTCAGCAATCAGCGTATTGAATTATGGAACAGCCGTTTTGCTTCGGAACAAAAAGCAGTTACGGATTTAATGAACGGAAACTTAGAGAAAATCAAAAGAATTTTGTACGATAAATTTCCAAATCAATATACAGATGTTAAAAGGGTTATTATGCCGAAGATTATCCAAAAATCTGATTCGCCGGCAGGGGCTTTGATTGGGGCAGGGATAATGTTCTTCCTTGCAATAGTCTCTCTTATGTTTTTTATGTGGTGCGAAGCTGAAGATTTGGAAGGCAATGGTATTATGTTGGTACTTGTAATTGTTGCAATATTGGGAGGAGTTGTAATGAACAAGGTCGCGTCAAAAAGGCGCGAGAAACAGCAGGCATATGAACGTTTTCTTGAAAACGTTCGAGAATACAGAAAAATTTTAGACAGGGGTTAAACATGAATACAATTCAAAAACGGAAGCTGCTTGAAGGCACTGAAAAGGTGTGCTTTTATTGCGGAATATCGGAAGAAGAATGTAATGAGTATTTTACCGCTCACCGTCAATTCACACGCGGAGGGCATAGAGGATTCCATCTGGAGGTTGACAGAATCGATTCATCTAAAGGGTATATGAAAAACAATGTTGTTTGGGCTTGCTATCCGTGCAATAACTCAAAAAGCAATTACTGTAACACACAAGAAGAATTTGAAAAGATTGCGCAGGGAATAAGGCAAACTTGGAAAGATAAGGGGTATCACCCAAAATAAATTATTGAACTAAAATAAGCGGTATCAAATAATCCGTTACAGATTATTTGATACCGCTTATTTTTTGCCTGCTGCACTGTTTAACATGATTTGCCAATGCCCAATGGCAAGGCGCATCTGTGCACCTTTTGGTTCGGCTTGTCCGCTTCGTGTATATCGGTTAATGGGTTGTGAATGAGCATATTAACAGCACAACTATTATGACTGCGCAGGCATATCTTCCGAAAATCTGCATTTCGCGGTACCATGCGCTCGGCTCGCCGCCGTCAACCTCAAGCCTGTGGCGAAGCAGGAAGAATAAATCGGGGAAAATAATATCAAGCGCGAGCAGTGCGGACACCAAAAGAATCAAGAGCGCAAGCCACGGATTTCCGCGCGTGTCCGCCGTTTCTCCGTCCGCCCAGGTAGAGAGCGCTCCGAGTGTGGGGAAAAGCTCCTCCGTGCTTGGGGGTTCATTTCCTGCGATGACGGTGACTTCGTTTGACAGTTTTCCGTTAT
>CAKTDK010000161.1 GCA_934541205.1 uncultured Eubacteriales bacterium | reverse complement strand
TTTGGATTATTAAGAGGTTCTTTTTGAGTATTAAAAGATACATAGTATGTACCGAACTGTTCTATAGTTTTAAAAGCTTCGTTTTGTTTCCATGTATCTATTTCTGCATTTGCAATTGTATCGGCAAAAAGAATTTCTTCATTTTTAAATGCTGATAAAATTGCGTTATCGTCTTCAAGAAGTATAAATTTTATTTTATCGGGACCAAGACTTTCTACATCTCTGTAGTTTTCATTTTTAACATAAAGCATATGTCCCTTGTTTTTCCATTCAACAAGTTTATAAGGACCGTTTCCGACATAGGATTCAGGCTTTCTTGCCCAAGCTTCACCATATTTTTCAACAATGTCTTTTTTGACCGGTGAAAAAGCAGGGAAAGCGCAAAGCTCAAGGAAATAAGGAGTCGGAGCGTTTAAAGTAACTACAATGGTTTTTTCATCTTTAGCTTCGACAGCCAAAGGGGCGCGGCTTTCATCCGTAGCTGGTAAAGTCGCTGTGTCGTATCCTTTGATACATTCATACATATAAGAATAATCTGCTGCAGTTTCCGGGCTAACCGCTCTGTTCCATGAATAAACGAAATCTTCAGCGGTAAGCTTTGATCCGTCACTCCATTTTAAATCATCACGAAGGGTAAATGTATAAGTAAGACCATCGTCAGAAACAGTATATTTTTCTGCCTGACCGGGAACGGGAACTCCGTCCTTGTCTAATATCATAAGACCTTCAAAAGCGTGAATTACAAGTGTTGCTCCATCAACCGTAGTATTTAAAGCAGGGTCGATAGAGTTGGGTTCCGGACCTACGTTAACGCAAAGGGCGCCGGAATCGTCGACTTTTGAGTTACAAGCTGTAAGAACGCAAGAAAACATCATTATTACAGCTAAAACCAATGCCAGTTTTTTCATAAGTTTTCCTCCTAATTATATTATCATTTTTGCAGATACTGTTTTCCCGGAACAGCATCTGTGTTTTTATTTTAACGCAATTTTTTTGCGTTTAAAACATTATTTTTTATCATTTATCTCTTTATAATAATGACAAGCAACAAAATGTCCGGGAGAAGCTTCGACAAAATCCGGTTCTTTTTCGGCGCAAAGCTCGGTTGCATAAGGACATCTTGTTCTGAATCTGCAGCCTGACGGCGGATTTACAGGACTTGGAACGTCGCCTTCAAGTACAATACGTTTTCTTGTTCTGTTTATTTCAGGATCCGGAATAGGGATAGCAGAAATCAAAGATTTTGTATAAGGATGAAGGCTTTCAAAAGCGATTTCATTGCTTGTGCCAAGTTCAACAATTTTTCCAAGATACATAACACCTATTCTGTCGCTGATATGTTTTACAATAGACAAATCATGGGCAATAAACAGATAAGTAAGTCCAAGCTCTTGTTGAAGTTCTTCAAACATATTTACAACCTGGGCCTGGATGGAAACGTCCAAAGCTGAGATTGGCTCGTCGCATACAATAAACTCAGGATTTACTGCCAAGGCTCTTGCGATACCTATTCTCTGACGCTGACCTCCCGAAAATTCGTGAGGATAGCGATTTGCGTGTTCACTGTTAAGCCCTACTCTTTCAAGAAGAGCAACAATTTTTTCTTTTCTTTCGGTTTTGTTTTTAGCAAGCTTGTGAATATCAATAGCCTCGCCAACAATATCTCCTACCGTCATTCTCGGGTCAAGAGAAGCGTAAGGGTCCTGAAACACTATCTGCATTTTCTTGCGGTAAGGCTTCATATTAACGTTTGTAATATCTTTGCCGTCGTATATTATTTGCCCTGAGGTAGGCTTGTTAAGTCTTAAAATAGTACGGCCCGTAGTTGTTTTTCCGCAGCCGGATTCACCTACAAGACCGAAAGTTTCTCCTTTATTTATAAAAAAGGATATGTCGTCAACGGCTTTAACATATTTTTTTTCAAACATTTTATTTGAAGAAACAGGGAAATATTGTTTTAAATTTTTAACTTCTATTAATTTTTCCATTAAATATTTCCCTCCTCTTTTTCAAATTCTTCCTTTTGAGTAAGCCAGCAGGCGCTGTAATGAGTATCTGAAAAGTGAGTATAAGGAGGCATTTTTTCGATACATATTTTCATACAGCTTTTACATCTTGGTGCAAAAGGACAGCCTTTTGGAGGGTTTAACATATCTACCGGAGATCCTTCGATAGGAACAAGCTTTTCCTTTTTTTCGTCAGTAAGCTTCGGAATACTTTTCAAAAGACCTTTTGTATATTCATGTTTCGGATTATAGAAAATTTCATCAATAGTGCCGAATTCCACAATTTTGCCGGCGTACATAACGGCAATTTTTTCACACATATTTGAAACGACGCCAAGGTCGTGTGTTATCATAATAATAGACATGCCGATTTTTTCTTTAAGCTCAAGCATGAGTTCAAGAATTTGAGCCTGAATGGTAACATCCAAAGCAGTAGTAGGTTCGTCGGCAATTAAAAGTTTGGGTTCGCAGGCAAGAGCAATGGCTATCATTACTCTCTGACGCATACCTCCCGACAGTTCGTGGGGATATTGTTTAAGTCTTTTTTCCGGCTCATTTATACCTACAAGGGTTAAAAGCTCAATAGCTTTTTGTTTAGCTTTTTTTCTGACTTCCTTTTTTGAAAGTCCGCTGTCATCATGTAGTATAATAGATTCGCAGATTTGATTTCCAATAGTGTAAACGGGATTTAAAGAAGTCATCGGATCTTGAAAGATAATAGATACTTCTTTTCCTCTCATTTTTCTAAAATCTTTTTCTTTCATTTGGTCAACTTGATGACCGTTAAAATTTATGGTTCCTCCCACAATCCTTCCGGGATATGCGGTAAGACCCATAATGGCATAGGAAGTAACAGATTTTCCGCTGCCTGATTCTCCTACTATGCCAAGTACGTCCCCTTTATCCATTTTAATGGAAATATCGTTTAAAGCTTTGACTTCTCCTGCGGGGGTAAAAAAGGAGAGTCTGAGATTTTTTATATCAAGTAAAGTTTCTTTCATATTTCTCTCCTTAAAAATCAATCCTTGAGTTTAGGGTCAAATGCATCTCTTAATCCGTCTCCGAAAAGATTAAAAGCAAGTATAATAACGCTTATTAAAATAGCCGGAGCAAGGAGTCTGTAAGGGTAAGTATTGATTCCTTCAAGGGCGTCGGACGCCATTGAACCGAGGCTTGTCATAGGAGCCGCAACTCCAAGACCCAAAAAGCTTAAAAAGCTTTCGGTAAATATGGAAGAAGGAATTTGAAGTGTTGTTATAACTATTAAAGTTCCTATACAGTTTGTAAGCAGATGCTTTCTGATAATTCTTCCGTGGCCGGCCCCGAGGGCTCTTGCCGCAGTAACATATTCCTGTTCTTTTAAAGTAAGAATCTGACTTCTTACCATTCTTGCCATTCCTACCCAATATAAAAGTCCGAAAACTATAAATATACTGATAAGCCCGACACCTACGGTATTTATCCATGAAAACATGGGAACATTATCGGCAAGATTTTGAAGAGGGATTTTTAATACAACCGATAATAAAATTATTATAAGAATATCGGGAACGGTATAAATTATATCTACTATTCTCATCATTATAAGGTCCACAATTCCGCCGAAATAAGCAGAGATTGCTCCGTAAATCGAACCGATTATAAGAACTATAACGCTTGCAATAATTCCGACTAAAAGAGATACTCTTGCGCCCATCATAAGACGGATTGCAAGATCTCTTCCAAGACCGTCGGTGCCAAGTATATGAGGAAACACTTTTTCACCGTTTTCAATTCTTGTCATTTCTTGCTGCGAATATTCCATCGGGGCAAGATTTTCGCTGCCTCTGATTTGTTCTTTATAGGTATATGGGTAAAAAGAAGGTACAATAAAGGCAAAAATCATTATTATAAGTAAAACCACAAGGGATATCATAGCAATTTTATTTCTGGAAAGCCTTCTCATACCGTCTTTCCAAAAGCTTACGCTTTCGCGCATAACAACAAGATCTTGTTTTTCAGTTTCGCTTGCTTTTTCAAAATCTTCGGTTTTAAGCTGTAAAGAAAGTAAGTTTTTATTTTCCGACATATTCAGCATTCCTTTCTATTTAAGTTTAATTCTCGGGTCGATAATTTTGTAAACTATATCAACTATTACGTTAATAGCAACCAAAAGCATTGCTAAAAATACGGTAGTTCCCATAATTACGGTATAATCACGGGAGGTAATAGAGCTGATAAAATCACGTCCGAGACCCGGAATGTTGAATATTTTTTCAATTACAAAGCTTCCTACTACGGTATAAGCC
>CAKTDK010000160.1 GCA_934541205.1 uncultured Eubacteriales bacterium | reverse complement strand
ATTACTCCGTATACTGAAACAAGATGCCTGTTTTCCATTATTATATTATTTGATCTTTTCATTATTTTCTTTTCTTCCTGAATCATAAAAAAACACCTCCAAATCTTCTAATAAAAAGATATGAAGGCTTTTTTTATTTTATTACATATACAAATTATTATTCAATAATTTATTATTATTCAATAATTTCATATAGTTTTGACGCATCTTCTTTTTCACAGCATTTGATGTATCCAGCACTTTTAATTTTATTGTTCTTGTCCCGAGCGTAATTTGAATTATATCATCTGACTTTACATCATAAGACGCTTTTTTTACAACTCCGTTTACAAGCACTTTTCCAAAATCACAAGCATCATTAGCTACTGTTCTTCTTTTTATAATTCTTGCTGTTTTTAAAAATTTATCTAATCTCATAAAAACCTCTTTTTAAAATTTAAAAGAACGGAATCTATATCCGTTCTTTTACAAGATTTTATTATTTTGAAACTTTATCTTTTAAAGCTTTTCCTGCTTTAAATACCGGAGCTTTAGAAGCCGGAATAATAATATCTTCTTTAGTTCTCGGATTTCTTCCTTTTCTTTCGCCTCTTTCTCTTACTTCAAAAGAACCGAAACCGATAAGCTGGATTTTATCCCCTTTTGCAAGAGCATCTCCAATTACGTCAACGAAAGCGTTAACTGCTTTTTCAGCATCCTTTTTGGAAAGTTCTGCTGATGCTGCAACTGCAGCGATTAATTCAGTCTTATTCATCTTAAAATATCCTCCTTGAAATTTATTATACACCCGAAAAATATCGGTTTATAACCATTAAATCTATTTATTTGAAAAATCATCAATAAACTTACGGCAGTAATCATAAAGAGCCTTTTCAGGATCTATTCCGGCATTCCGGCACTTTGAAACCAAAACAAACAAAATTTCACCTATTTTTTCATCGTTTATATCATCATCGAATTCAACAATATTACTTTTTACAACGCTATCAAACTCAACTTTGTTTTTTAAAGCCTTATCAGATAATTTAAATGCATACATCAAAGCAGGTAAAGTTTTAGGTACTGCATTAAGCACGTCACTAAAAGTTTTCTGATTTTTTTCAACTTTTTTTAGCGCGTCCCAATTCTTTAATACATCTTCTGCTCCCGAAACGTTAACACTGCCGAAAATATGCGGGTGTCTGTAAATTAACTTTTTACAGATTCCGTCAATAACATTATCAATCGAAAACTCCTCTGCTTCTTCAGATATACGGCTGTGAAACACTACCTGCAAAAGAACGTCTCCCAGTTCTTCCTTTAATCCTTCTGCATCGTTATTATCTATTGCCTCACAGACCTCATAAGTTTCTTCAATAAAATTTTTTCTGATAGTTTTATGATTTTGTTCTCTGTCCCAAGGACATCCGTTCTCACTTCTGAGAATTTTCATAATTTCTGTCAAATCATAAAAACTATAGCTTGTCTTATTCAAAAGTTCTTTTATCAATGAACTCATTTTTTTTGATGTTTTTATGTTGTTTTTAATAATTATAAAATATGAATATCTATTTTGTGTAACAATTTTGTATTTTTATGAAAAATATACTTTAAAATTCCAAAATTGGCGTTTTTAAAAAGTAATTCAAAAACATGTAATTCAATCAAAAAATTATAATTATTATTTAAAAATAATTTTCCGCTTTTTATTTACTGTATTTTTTTAAAGCTTCGCAAACGCTGTCAAGCATTGATTGATATTTAATCTTTTTTAATTTTTCTTCTTCAACTACTTTTTCAGGAGCCTTTAAAACAAATTTTTCATTTGAAAGCTTTTTATCAACTCTGTCTATTTCAGAAAGAAGCCTTTCTTTTTCTTTATTCAGCCTTTGTATTTCTTCCTCAAAATTAATGAGGTCGCCAAGCGGCATATATATTTCTGCACCGCCGGAAATTACGGCTGCCATATTGTCAAAGTTCATATCCTCACAAATTTCAACGCTTTCGCCGTAAGCAAGTCTTGCAATATAAGCTTTGCCCTGTTCAAAGGCGTCTTTTAGTTTTGTTTTTATATAGATTTTTGACTTTTTGGACGGAGCAACATTCATTTCAGCTCTTCTGTTGCGTATTGCTTTAATTGCATCTATTACATTTTCCATTATAGATTCCTGGTTTTCAAAACAAAATTCTTCATTGTAAACAGGCCATTTTGAAATCATTATGGAGTCTCCTTCATGAGGAAGACTCTGCCATATTTCTTCAGTAATAAAAGGCATAAACGGATGAAGTAATTTTAATGTATTTGACAATACATAAACAAGAGTGCCTTCAGCCGCTTTTCTCGACTTTTCATCAGTATTTGTTTCAAAAAGACGAGGCTTTATAAGTTCGATATACCAGTCGCAAATAATATCCCAAATAAAATCATAAAGCTTTGAAACCGCAATTCCAAGTTCAAATTTATCAAGATTGTCAGTAACCTCTTTCACAAGCTTGTTATATTTGGAAAGTATCCACATATCTTCAAGATACAATTCTTCCTTTTTCGGAAGAGATATATTATCGGATTTAAGATTCATAAGAGTAAAACGGGCAGCGTTCCAAATCTTATTTGCAAAATTTCTTGAGGCCTCTACTCTTTCTTCATAAAACCTCATATCATTTCCCGGACTGTTTCCTGTTGCAAGAGACATTCTGAGAGCGTCTGCTCCATACTGGTCAATTATTTTTAAAGGATCTATGCCGTTGCCGAGAGACTTTGACATTTTTCTTCCCTGACTGTCTCTTACAAGCCCATGTATCAAAACATGCTTAAAGGGGATTTTTCCTGTATGTTCAAGCCCTGAAAAAATCATTCTTGCAACCCAGAAAAATATTATATCATATCCGGTAACAAGCACGCTTGTAGGATAAAATTTTTCTAAATCTTTAGTATTTTCAGGCCAACCAAGAGTCGAAAAAGGCCAAAGTGCAGAAGAAAACCAAGTATCAAGCACATCTTCGTCTTGTTTAATATCAATACTTCCGCATTTTTCACACTTTGTAACGTCTTTTTTGGAAACTTCCATATGCCCGCACTTTTCACAGTAATATGCCGGAATCTGATGTCCCCACCAAAGCTGTCTTGAAATGCACCAATCATGAACATTTTCCATCCAGTTTATATAAGTTTTTTCAAACATTTCGGGAACAAACTTTATTTCTCCCTCTTTTACAGCTTTGATAGCTTCCTTTGCAAGGGGCTCCATTTTTACAAACCACTGTTTTGAAGTTAACGGTTCAACTGTAGTTTTGCATCTGTAACATTCTCCTACATTGTGAGAATGTTCTTCAATTTTAACAAGAAGTCCCAGCTTATCTAAATCGCTTATTATCTTTTTTCTTGCCTCATATCTGTCAAGTCCCTGATACTCGCCGCCGTTTTCATTTATCTTTCCTTTTCCGTCAATAACAAGTATTTCTTCAAGATTATGACGCTTTCCAAGTTCAAAATCATTGGGATCATGACAAGGAGTAATTTTTACGCATCCCGTACCAAATTCCATATCAACATAATCGTCTGAAACAATAGGAATTTCCCTGTTTACAAGAGGAAGAACAACTGTTTTTCCAACAATATTTTTATATCTTTCATCATTAGGATTTACTGCGACCGCAGTATCCCCAAGCATAGTTTCAGGCCTTGTAGTAGCTATTATTACAAAATCATTGCTGTCTTTTAAAGGGTACTTGATATGCCAGAAATGTCCTCCCTTTTCAACATGTTCAACCTCAGCGTCAGAAAGAGCCGTCTGACAATTCGGACACCAGTTTATAATTCTGCTGCCCTGATATATAAGTCCCTTGTTATATAAATTTACAAAAACTTCTTTAACCGCTTTGCTGCATCCGTCGTCCATTGTAAAGCGTTCTCTGTCCCAGTCGCAGGAAGAACCCAGTTTTTTAAGCTGGTTAATTATTCTGTCTCCGTAAAGCTTTTTCCAATCCCACACACGTTCAAGAAACTTCTCTCTCCCAAGGTCATATCTTGAAAGGCCTTCCTTTTCACGAAGCTCCTGTTCAACCTTTATCTGAGTTGCAATTCCGGCATGATCTGTTCCCGGAATCCATAAAGCCTCAAATCCCTGCATTCTTTTATATCTTATCAGTATATCCTGTAATGTTTCATCAAGAGCATGTCCCATGTGAAGCTGACCTGTGACGTTTGGAGGAGGAATGACTATTGTAAACGGCTCTTTTTTGGAATTTGTATCAGCATGAAAATATCCCTTTTCAAGCCAGTTATTATAAATTTTTTCTTCAATTTCACCCGGATTATAATTTTTGGGCAATTCTTTTGACATTATTATTC
>CAKTDK010000159.1 GCA_934541205.1 uncultured Eubacteriales bacterium | reverse complement strand
TTTTTCTTTAAAAATAATACTTTCATAATAAGCAGGCTCCTAATATTTTTTGTATTAAATATTATGCTTTGATTTAAATATTTATGATAGCTTGAAAAACATAAAAAAATAAAGTATAATAGTAATAAAATACTAAGATGTGCTGGAGGATAACTATGAGAAAATTAGCGGTGATGTTTCTTCTCTTGCTTTTTTTTACAGGATGTAAAGACAGAACTGAACAGAAAAATCCTGCAAGCAATGAAGAAAACAATAAAAAATATACTACGGAAGAAATGCTTTTAGATCCGGGTGAAGCAAGCCGTGAAGACATTAATGAAATAAAGGAAAGCGATACGGTGATTTTGGATTACGAGCTTAAAAATTCTTTAAGTAAAGAGGATGTTGTTTCGCTGCTTCCTCAAAACGGTTTTTCCGATGCCGTAATTTTAGAAAACGGTTATTTAGTCAATTATTACAGCGATGACGGACTTACTGTTCAGATTAGAAAATCTTCTTCTGAATATACAAAAGAAAAATTTTGGGAAACTTATAATTTATTTAAAGATGTAGACGCTTTTGATTATGTAGTAGTTGAAAATCTTGCAGACGGTGCTTATTCTAATCAAAAAGGATATCTGTATTTATATAAAAACAATTATATGTATAATGTAAATGTTCTTGTTTCGGAAAGGTATGATGCGAATGAAAAAGCAGTTGAAATAGCAAAAATTTTGCTTGATAATATTGGGTAAGTCTATTTATAAAAGATTGACGTTAAAAAAGTCAATCTTTTAAATTTTATAAATTTTGAAGGTGAAATAATAATGGAAAATAATAAACTCGAAAGTCAGCCGATAGGTAAATTGTTTTTAAAATTAGCTGCTCCGGCAATTTTAGCGCAGATAATAAATGCTTTATATAATATTGTTGATAGAATGTATATAGGACATATAAAAGATATAGGAGCTTATGCTCTTACGGGTGTAGGGATATGTTTTCCTATTTTAATGATAATTTCTGCTTTTGCAGCTTTGGTTGGAAACGGAGGAGCACCGATTGCCGCTATTAAAATGGGTGAAAAAGATAATAAATCTGCTGAAAAAATTATGGGGAATTGTTTTTCACTGCTGATTATTATAAGTATAATTTTAACTGTAGTTTTTTCTGTATTTAAAAAAGATATTCTTTTGATGTTCGGAGGAAATGAAGAAACAATTTCTTATGCAGTAGATTATATGGGAATTTATTTGCTCGGAACGATTTTTGTTCAGATTTCTTTGGGGCTTAATGCTTTTATAAATACTCAAGGATTTGCAAAAACCGGTATGTTAACTGTTTTAATTGGCGCAATAAGCAATATAATTTTAGATCCGATTTTTATATATGTTTTTAATATGGGAGTAAAAGGCGCAGCGCTTGCAACAATTATTTCTCAGGGAATATCGGCTTTTTGGGTTTTAAAATTTCTTTTCGGTAAAAAAACAGTACTGAAATTTAGAAAGAAAAATTTTATAATTGACCGCAAGATAATTTTACCTGTATTGGCTTTGGGAGTATCGCCTTTTATTATGCAGTCAACTGAAAGTCTTGTTTCTATAGTTTTAAATGTCAGTCTTGAAAAATACGGCGGTACGATGGCAGTAGGAGCTATGACGGTAATGAGCAGCATTATGCAAATGGTGTTTATGCCTCTTCAGGGAATGGGTCAAGGAGCACAGCCCATAATAAGCTATAATTACGGAGCAAAAAGAATGGACCGAGTTAAGAAAACATTTAAACTTTTTTTAATATCTGCTATGACTTTTACGGTTATAATATGGATTTCTGTTATGATATTCCCCGGAGTTTTTGTAAATATTTTTTCAAATACGGCTGAACTTTATGATTTGACTGTATGGGGACTTAGAATATATATGGCGATGGTTTTTCTTATCGGCGCTCAAATGGCATGTCAACAGACATTTGTTGCTTTGGGACAATCCAAGGCTTCATTGTTTTTAGCCCTTTTAAGAAAAATAATTCTTTTGATTCCTTTTGTACTTATTTTGCCAAACTTCTTTTCTAATAAAGTATTTGGAGTTTTTTTGGCAGAACCTGTAGCCGATTTTATTGCAGTTGCAACTACGGTGATTATGTTTACTATAAAAAGCAAAAAATTATTTAAAGAAAATATACAACAAAATAATGAATAATTATAAATTTGATGAATAATTGCGTTATTATGTACAAAAAGACTATCAGAAAGGACTTTATAAGATGATAATATAACAAAATTCAAAAAAATACTTGCATTTTTATAAATAAAGATGTATAATTATAAACACAAAGAAATTTGACGGAGGAAAATAAAATGAAAAAATATGAAAAAGTAGTATTAGCATATTCCGGGGGACTTGATACCTCTATAATAATTCCGTGGCTTAAAGAAAATTACGGCTGTGAAGTAATTGCAGTTGCAGGTGATGTAGGACAGGGAAAGGAACTTTCCGGTCTTGAAGAAAAAGCTAAAAAAACAGGCGCTTCAAAGCTTTATATTGCAGATTTGACAGAGGAATTTATTACAGATTATATTTATCCTACTGTAAAAGCAGGGGCTGTTTATGAAGGGAAATATTTGCTCGGAACTTCTTTTGCTCGTCCGTGTATTGCAAAAAGACTTGTTGAAATTGCAAAAAAAGAAGGAGCGCAGGCGATTTGCCATGGCTGTACTGGAAAGGGAAACGATCAGGTAAGATTTGAACTTGCTATAAAAGCTCTTGCTCCTGAAATGGATATTATTGCTCCGTGGCGTATATGGGATATAAAGTCCCGTGATGAAGAAATTGATTATGCGAAGGCGCATAATATAGATGTACCTGTAACAAAAGAAAATAATTATTCAAAAGATAAAAATATATGGCATTTGTCACATGAGGGAATGGATTTGGAAGATCCCGCTAATGAGCCTAATCTTGATAAAATTCTTGAGCTTGGAGTATCTCCTGAAAAAGCTCCGGATAAAGCTACATATCTTACAATTTCATTTGAAAAAGGTATTCCGGTTGCTCTTGACGGCGAAAAAATGAGTGCTACAGAGCTTGTTACAAAATTAAATAAGCTTGGCGGAGAAAACGGAATAGGAATTGCCGATATTGTTGAAAATCGTCTTGTAGGTATGAAATCAAGGGGAGTATATGAAACTCCGGGCGGAACTATTCTTTATTATGCTCACGGTGTTCTGGAAAGTCTTTGTCTTGATAAAGATACAACTCATTATAAGGAACTTATTGCAAATAAATATGCTGAAATGGTGTATAATGGTCAATGGTTTACTCAGCTATTTAAAGCGCTTAACGCTTTTGTTGATGAAACTCAGAAAACTGTCACAGGAGACGTAAAAGTAAAGCTTTATAAAGGAAATGTGTCTACTGCTTCAGTAACTTCTCCTTATTCTTTATATAGTGAAGATTTTGCAACTTTTGATGCAGATGAAGTATATAATCATAAGGATGCAGAAGGCTTTATCAATTTGTTTGGACTTCCCATTAAAGTAAATGCTTTGTTAAATGGAGAAAAAACAGTTGACGGAAAGAAAATCAACGGACTTGACTAAGATTTTTGCGAGGAAACAAATATGAAAATGTGGGCCGGACGCTTTAAAAAAGAAACTGATGAAAAGGTAAACGACTTTAATTCGTCTATCTCATTTGACTGCAGGCTTTTTGAGGAAGATATAAAGGGCAGTATAGCTCATGCTACAATGCTTTATAACTGTAAAATAATTGAAAATGATGATTATCAGAAGATAATAAAAGGACTTTCTGAAATTTTAGATGATATTCATAGCGGAAGTATTGAATTTACAAATGAATATGAAGATATACATATGTGTATTGAGGCAATTTTAACAGAAAGAATAGGTGTTTCTGGTAAAAAACTTCATACTGCAAGAAGCAGAAATGATCAGGTAGCTCTTGATATAAGACTTTATATAAAAAAGGAAATATTAAATATAAAAGCTTTATTAAAAGAACTTGTTGAAATAATACTTTCAAAAGCAGAGGAAAATCTTGACACTATTATGCCTGGTTATACCCATCTTCAAAGAGCTCAGCCTGTTACATTTGCACATTATATAATGGCGTATGCACAAATGTTTAAAAGAGATTTATCAAGACTTTCAGATACTTATGACAGAATGAATGAAATGCCTCTTGGAAGCGGCGCATTAGCGACTACCACTTATCCAATTGACAGACAGCTTGTATGCGAGCTTTTGGGATTTGAAAAAGTTACCGAAAATTCTTTGGACAGTGTTTCTGACAGAGATTTTATAATTGAACTTGGCAGCTGTTTATCTATACTTATGATGCATCTTTCGAGGTTTTCAGAAGAAATTA
>CAKTDK010000158.1 GCA_934541205.1 uncultured Eubacteriales bacterium | reverse complement strand
ATGAGGGTGTTCTTGCTTTAGGTGATAATTATGGAAATAAAATGTTTTAAATGTATATGGATAATAAGGATAACAGATGAATTATATTATTGTCCATTTAGTCGGTGTTTTTTTGAATAGGTAATTTACCGTATTCACGTTCCATAGCTTGTTTGGTTACAATCCACTGTTTTCCGAATTTCTTGCAGTCAACGTTTTCTATAAGCTTCTTATAACTTACAGCTTTTCGTAACGTGCTTTCATTTAAACCCCATAAATCAGTTGCTTCTTTAAAAGATAATAAATCTTTAAAAGGATTACTCAAAATCAATCATCCTTTCTTTTAAAAATGCTTATTGATTTTAATATTACCCATATAATTGTAACTGTAAATAAAAGTATGTCTAAGAATTTTATACTTGAAAAATCAATGTTAATGTATGAAATGATAAGTACAATTATTAGAGTAATATCAGATGTGTTAAAAATATTTTTCATATTGATACACAATAAACACTATGATATAATATATATGAGCTACCCTCCGAAGAGGGGAGGGAAGATTTACTTCCCTCGCTTGCTTTGTATGTACTCGACAATTATCTTTGTGATTTGAAGTGTTGCTAAGGTAATGCCGAGTACTTTTAATATTACATCAAGCATTTATTTCCTCCTTTCCTTTAGTATGTATATATTATATCACTATATCGTGATAATGTCAATACTTTTTTGAAAAATAATTAAAAAAAATAGCGATTATCTAAGAAAAGATAGTCGCTTTTATTATGCACAAAAAGGAGAATGAAATGTTAAAAGCATGTAAATACTGCGGACTAATACATAATCACTCTTATGTATGTGAAAAGAAACCCATATATAAGCGTATAAGGAATAGCGATATAGATAAATTCAGAAATACAAAGAGGTGGCAGGATAAAAGGGAGCATATAAAACAAAGGGATAGATATTTGTGCCAAGCGTGTTTAAATAATTTAATTGGAACAGTTAAGAGAATAAACACAGAAGATTTATCGGTACATCATATAGTGCCTGTATATAAGGCGTGGGAGTTAAGGCTTGAAGATGATAATCTTGTAACATTGTGCAGATATCACCATGAGCTTGCGGAAAAGAATGTTATAAAAATAAATCAGTTAAAAGAGGTAGTACAGCATAATAAAAATGCTTTATAAAGGGATATTTATTTATTCAAGAAAGTGGATAGGGGAGAATAAAAATAATCCCCCCTACATTGAAAAATAAAAATTACAGAGGGACAGCCACACCGACTGTGGACCTCTGAGCACAATTTATTCCCGATATGGATTTTAGATAAGGAGATGATAATATGGGAAGACCTTCAAAAACGGTAAACGCAGTTCAGGGACACAGAACAAAAGCGGAATTGGAACTGCGAAAAGAAGGAGAAGAAAATTTAAAAACAGGAAAACCACTTACAGAGCGTTCAAATACAAAAAAAGATAAAGGAGCGCATGAGGAATTTAAAAGAGTCAAAAACCTGTTTGAAAAATTAGATAAAAACGATGATTTGTATTCTGCAATAATCAATAGATATTGCATTATACAAGCCGAGTGCACAGACTTTGAAAATAAAATAAATGAGATAAATAAAAGGCTTGAACAGCTTGCAAATGATTATAATGATGACAAAATAGACGCGGATTTATACTATAAGACTTATGATAATCTGCAAAAATCAATAACAAGTTATGACAGACAGATAATGACAAAGCGGAAAATGCTTTTTGACATAGAAAAAGAGAATTTAATGACAGTAGCAAGCGGATTAAGGTCAATTCCGAAAACTCCGTCGGCAGCAGAAGAAAATCCGTTAATAAAGGCGCTGAAAGATGATGATTAAAGAGGGAAAAGCGGTAGCTTATGCGAATTGGTGTATAGAGCCGGATAATGATTATGTAGGCATATATGTAAAAAAGCAATGTCAATTATGGCTTGATATAGTTAACGGAGCGGATGAAGAAGCATACATATGCGAAAAGACATATAAAAAGATATGCAAAATATTAAAGCTGATGGTTCATCCTGATTTACAGTGTTCAATGTATGATGGATTGGAAGACTATGCGTGGCTTCTTATAACCGCAGTATTTTGCACTAAAGCTAAAGAAGATGATACAAGATATTATCAGACTGCACTTCTTGAAATATGCAGAAAGAATTTTAAAACATTTACATCGGCGGTAGTGTTCATTATAGCAATGCTGACAGAGCCTAAATTCAGCCGTTTTTTCTCTGTCGCGCCTGATTTAAAGCTGTCAAAAGAGCTACAAGTTGCAATAAGGAAAATAATAAAATCAAGTCCGCTGTTGGCAGATGATAAAATATTCAAAACATTGAGAAGTGAAATCCGTTGCCTTATGACTGAAAGTGAATATACACCGCTTGCTTATAGCGAAGATAAAATGGATGGTAAGCTTGCCAATATGTTTTTGGCTGACGAAGCCGGAGCAATGGACAGTTATCCTGTTGAAGCAATGAGGTCCTCGCAAATAACATTACTTAATAAATTAGGTATTATAATATCTACACAATATCCCAATGATAATAATGTATTAATTGATGAGATAGACATAGCAAAAAAGACTATAGACGGATTAATGGAAAACAAAAGATATTTTGCGTTGTTATATGAGCCTGACAGCCACTACTGTACAGGGGATTTATGGCAGTCTGAGGATAAAATCATATATCAGTCAAATCCTGTAGCTTACAGCCATAAATATATATTCGATGCATTGAAACAGAACCGTTCTCTTGCTGTTTTGTATGAAAACAAGCGGGAGAATTTTTTATGTAAGCATTTAAACATTAAATATAAAGGATTAGGCGTAGAGGGATTTATTGATATAACCAAAGTAAGAGAATGTAAAATTGTTGAAGATTTAGACTTTTGGAAAGGCAAAAGAGTATATTTAGGATTGGACTTGTCTTTAACAGACGATAATACTTCTATTGCAATGGTTACATATTATGAAGGCGAGATATATGCAAAAGTATGGGGCTTTATTCCTGCTGACAGTATAGAAATGAAGATACAAAAGGAGCATGTAGATTATAAAAAGCTTGTATCATCCGGCGTTTGTTTTGCATGTGGTGACAGCATAATTGATTATGGTTTTGTAGAAAATTTTATACTTCATATAGAAGAAACGTATGATGTTGAAATTATGCAGTTAGCATTTGACAGAGCAAACGCAATTTCTACAATTCAGAAGCTGGAAAGCGCAGATAATCCTATAGAATGTGTCGAAGTTAAGCAGCATTCAAGCGTTTTACATCCGGCAACAAAACTATTAAAAGAAAGAATACTTCAAAAAACATTTCATTATGACGAGAATTTAATGCTTGAAATAAATTTTCAAAATGCAAGATGTACAGAAGATACCAATTTGAATAAGTATGTAAATAAAAAGAAATCAGCCGGAAAGGTTGATATGGTTGTTTCTCTTATTAATGCGGTATATCTTTTGAACGTTAATGAAATTTTAAGTACATCAGGGTTTATAAGTCAAGTTATATAAGAAGGTGAAAACATGAGGATATTTAAAAAGAAAAAAACAGAAAACAGAGCAGAAACAAACATAGGAACACAAGATAATAATTTAGGATTGGAAGCTTTAATATATGGAACAGAGATAACAAAAGAAAAGGCTTTACAAATTCCGTCAGTAGCCGGAGCTATTGACAAAATAGCAGGAACTGTGGCAAAACTTCCTGTTAAGCTATATAAGATTGAAGAGGACGGAAAAATCACAGAGAAAAAAGAAGATAGAAGAACATATTTACTTAATGTTGATACAGGAGATACATTGACAACGGTAGACTTCTGGAAAGCAATCATTGAAGATTATTTTCTTGGCAAAGGCGCATATTTTTACATAAACAAAGAAAAAGGAAATGTAAAATCTTTAAATTATGTGGATGAAAGCTGCGTATCTGTAATAAGCAACAACAAAGCTATATTTAAAGATTATGATATTTATGTTGACGGGCAGAAATACTTTCCGTTTGAATTTGTAAAGATACTGAGGAAAACAAAGGACGGCTGCCAATCAATCCCTATAAGTGAAGAAAATAATAAGATATTGTCCGTTGCATATAATTCGTTAAAATTTGAAGATAATTTAGTGAAAAAAGGCGGAAATAAAAGAGGATTTTTAACTACTGAGGAAAAAATCAATGATACTAAACAGCTAAAAGAAGATTTTCGAAAATTATATCAGCCGGACAGCGACAGCATAGTTGTTTTAAACAAAGGGATGAATTTTAAAGAGAGTTCGTCTACATCTGTTGAAATGCAGTTAAATGAAAACAAAATCACAAATGCGGATGAAATTTTTAAAATATTCGGTTTTCCTTCATCGATTGTAAACGGCGGAGC
>CAKTDK010000157.1 GCA_934541205.1 uncultured Eubacteriales bacterium | reverse complement strand
GCATATTTCCACGGGCTGTTTGATATAAAATAGCAATCGCCGTTTTCATTCTTTTTAAAACTGCCTTTATAAATCCCATCGGCCCATGTATATGCCAAATAGCCGCAAGCCCAATGATCATAATTTTCAGACCAATGCTCCATATGCTCTTTTGCCGAATCATCTACAAAAAAGCTGAACTGTGTACTTTTACTCCCCGGATTAAACGGTTTTGTATCGGTTCCTTTTTGGATTGTCAAAAAGGTATCCCTGCCGTTTTCATCTTTATTCGGATATCTCGCAATCGTTCCTACTTTTCCATCAATACTCAAAGTCGGCGCTGTTTTGCCTGAAGAATAGTTCACCTCATATCCATATATCAGACCAAGATTTGAAATTCCGGCCTCACGAATATCCGCAACCAAAATTTTATCACGGGCATCAACATCAATTATACTGTTTTTCACCTTACCGTCCGGAAGTTTTTTAAAAATCGATGCAGGTATTTTATCCGATTCCGAAAAAATGACTTTTTCACCGTTATACGGCCTAATTACAAGTTTTTTGTCATTTTCGTCAAATACCAGATCCTCCGTAAATTTGTATTCTCCGCCGCGAAGAAGAATTGTTGTTAAGCTGTCATTCTCTCTTGCCTTATTTCTTGCACCCAAAAGTGACAGAGGATCCGTAAAAGTTCCTTTTGCACTGTCGCTGCCGTCCGGTGATACATACAAAATATTTTTGTCGTTTTTATCTTGTTTATTATTGTCGGTAATATACACAGATGTAAGCGGAGATATTTTTGAAAAACTGTCCCACAAAAATACACGTATATCAAATTTTGCAAGTGATGTTCCGTCAAAGGTAAAATCCTCGTTAAAATTCTTGTTTTCCCCCACCGTCTTACTCTTTATCGCCGTCAATTTTTCACCGTCATATATACCTACAAATAACTGAGGAGTATTTTTATCAGCATCCAAAAGCAAATTATTTGTCTGCCCACTCACGCTGATTCTGTATATATTCGCTTCTTTGTTTATATTTACATCGTGTATCAAGAAATCATATCCAAAGTTTACAGTATGCTCTCCCTTTAAAAGCTCCGTTTCTTTCTCTGTATACGACGCGTTATCTACACTTAATGCTCTTTGATCATCTCCGTGCGCAAAAAGTTTACCGTCCCGTATGCTGACTTTTCCTCCTTCTCCCAAATGTACAATATATTCTGCCGTAACATTGGCATTGCGTTTAATTCCGTTTTTAAAAATAACGGCATTTGCTTTTACACTCTTTGCAGGCTCACATTCAAAAAACAAAAACTCTCCCGAAATACTTAATGTTTCAGAAAATTCTGTATTCTCCAAAAATTCAGTTTCTCCTTTGAACACTGCCCTGTCGTTTGAGCTGATCATGATATTTCTAAAGCTCACATTCCCCGATATTGATGCATTACTTTCCATAACAAGCTCTCCGCCGCAAATTATCACGTTCTCGGAATCAGCCGATACATTTTCATTTAAAGTGTATTTTCCCACAATTTCGATTTTTGCATTATCCCCCGAAATATCAAAGGCTCTTTGCAAGGACGATACCGGGCAATTTGCGCTCCCGTCGGCGTCTGCTGTCCCGTTATCCGAAAGATATACGGTTTTTTCCGTCTTTTTTGAAAAATATTCAATCGGTAAAAGAGCATCTCCACCTCCGATTTTGAATTTAAGTCCCCTTTTATTATTAATTCTTGTCTTAAACTCAAATTTACCTAAATTATCAGTCGTTGTTTGATCTGCATAAAGCACATTTCCTGTTTCAAAGCCCAAATCATCATACACTAACGCACTTATAAACATATCCGGCAAATCTGCCGTTCCAGATATTTGCAGTATATTATTATCTTTCCATGAAACATTGTATGATAATTTATCAGCAGCTTTCACAGGTGACATATTTAGCGAAAAAATTGTTGCAATGCTTAAAATAAAAGCCATAAATCTTTTCTTTTTCATCTTTTCCTCCTTTTTGCCGCAAGCAGCATTTTCAAATAATATCGATAGTTCCTGCCGATGCATTATTGATCGGCAGGAACTATCGTACTTTTATAAATTCATATCATTCACCGGGGATAATATAAATAAAATTTACATTTCCTCTTGCATATTCCATAAATACTTTATCTCCTACTTTGATTGTTCCCTTATCCACCTGCTTAATTTTCTTATTCTTCAGTGTTACGGGCGCATATTTGATATATGCCGACCTATCGGACGAGCCTCCGTAATCAAACAAAATCCAACCGTTTGCAGGATCAATTGCCAGAACACGTGCAACAATTTTTGCATTCCAGTTTCTTGTAGAGCCATGGTAACGTTCATATTTCAATGCCGTATCATTCGCATCAAAAAACAGACTTGCGGAATACGGCTCCGAATTACGCACCATAATGTTATATATACAATCCTTTTTAAATCCAACTGCCTCATAAAGTTCATCACTTACAATATATGAAGCTTCCTTTACCTGATCTCTTGATATTGTATATCCGTTTATCACGTTTTTCACTTCATCTTCATCATAAGTCTGATTTATCGATTTTATATACATCATAATTCCCTGAGTATCGCCGGCTGATGTATCAACAGAAACTTTTTTGCTTTCACAAACCATATATTGAGCCAAATAAAATTCATTTTCATTAAAATACTGACATCCCATTCCTGTATCGGTCTTAAAAAGAGACGATGTTCCGTCTGTGATTTTATATTCGCTCTCTTTAGATCTGTCCTCCGGGATAATAAACACTGTTGATGTAGCATCTGCACGGTGTTTAAGCTCCTGCGGGCTGCCTTTATCCTCACTTACAAATGACAACGCACCCATCCAGTCATTATTATTTCCTTTATACATTCCGTTACATTCAATACTCTTGCCCATTGCCGTGTTGATTACCTTTATTCCGGCAGTTGTTGCCCTATACGATATCAGCGGCAGCACACTCAGCAAATCAGCTTCAAGCTGACCGTCATTATCATAATCATACTGTATTTTATATTCCTGATTCAAATATTTTTTCAAAATACTCATCAATTCAGCGTCAGAGCTGTTATATGACACATTATCAAGGGTAACCTTATCTGCTAATTTCAAAGTCTTAAACTCCCCGTATTCATCATACAGTTTAACAACAGGCTCATTTTCAATATCATCTTCATACGCTTTTATCAAAACGGCATATGTTTCATTGCTGCTTTTCTGTTTAAAGCCGGCAATATAACCGTCAGCTGTCAGATAGAAAATGCCCTGCACTCCGACGCTTATTTTTTTCGCACGGTCCGGTTGTCTTTTCGACGCCTCTATGTAATCTGTTGAAATTATATATTCCTTATCCTCAACCATCGCCTTATTATCTTCGTCAATACTTGAAACCCGTCCATTAATCTTTTTTGAAGACGCCAGAATTTCAACATAATCGCAATCACGGTTTGCCATGACACTTATTGCCATATTACTCTCCAGTTCGGATATTTCCGTCGGTTTATTGTCAAGCATCAGAGTCAGATCAATATCATCGTCATCAAGGCTTATTACACTGTCCTCATTAAACTCTGCACCGTAATTCAAGCTTATAGTCTTATCCTCTTCAAACGCAGTGCTTATCATATAATCGTTATACTGCTTTATTACAACGGTATCGTACTTTTGCTTTTTTGCAGCCTGCGAAATTGTAACAGTACCGTGTTTGTCACCGCGCTCCTTCAAAAAACTCCAATCGGTTATGCTGTCGCCGTTATAAAGTATATATCTGTCATTCGAAAGCTTAATGGTCTGTGCCTTTCCGTCGGCAGTATACATAAGCTTGTTGCCCTGCACATCTTCAATGTCTGAAAAATTAATAGTAATTGTATCTGCCGCTTTTTTCAGAAGAAGCAGCGTATATTCATCATCGGACATATGTGCATATGCAGTCACCTTCTGAGCAAACAGCGTTTTTGCCTTTTGTGTATCATCGGTATTAATGCTTATTCCTTCGATTTGTATATGTCCCTTGTGTGGCTTTGCACCTCCGAACAGATTAAGATTTCCGACAGCATTCAATACGCCTTCTATTTTATAAATATCAAAATTGCGGTTCAATGCCGTAAAATTCTCGTCCACCTCATATTTAATCTCTGCTCCGCTTATCGTTCTCTGCACCACCGGACAATCCAATGCATTATACAAAAGTACCGCAAACTCTTTTCGGGTTATAAATTTATCCAGACCCAATGAAATATTTTTCAAAAGCTTCAGTTCATTTGCATTATCCAAAATCCACCCGTCACTCGCATCATCGATCAGCATATAGTCATACCCCAACGCGCTGATTACGGCAGCCAGCGCGTCACGTACGGTAATATCGCGATCCTTCGAGGTCATATCATCTTTTGCTC
>CAKTDK010000156.1 GCA_934541205.1 uncultured Eubacteriales bacterium | reverse complement strand
ATATAATCCGACAGGTGAAGGGGGACACCAAGGAGGTGCGTGAGTAATTTTAACAACACACCAAAGGACTATTTAAAAATTGTTAATAAAATAAATAATTGTGTAATAAATTTCATAACAAATTATTTACAAAGTTATCATATTATGTAAATTTCACCCATTAAAACTTTACCAATGCAAATAAATATGATATAATATAATGAGTGAAAAGCATTAATATATGCAATTTCGCTTAACCTAATAACTAAATAGTTATAGGATTTTCCTATACTTTTTAGTACTTGCCCAACGAACAAAAACAACTAAAGGAGGAAAAACAAATGTTGGCAAAAGAACTCAAAATCAAGACACTCAAGAGGCAAAGAGACTTCATCGAGGAACGGTTATTACATGGTTATGGCCGTGATGATGGTAACACTACATACAGATATATAGGCAGTGTGTACCCGGAAGTTATCAAATATTTTGAAGATGAAGGGTTTATTGTTGAAAAGATTGAATCTAACAATCTGCCTGACAGGATGCAAGGCTTGCCAGTGTATCTGTTTAACATCGGTGATATCAAACTGAGCGAAGATGAGCTCAAGGAAGCAGAATCAATCGAGATCGAAATCGAAGACGAGGATGACAGTCAGCCAACTTTGGGGGATGTAATGTCTTCCATTATCAGCGGAATTTTGCCAAGAGAATAATGTCAACAAACGGAATGGACTTGCGTAGAAATACGCAGGTCCATTTTCAATTTAAATGTTATCTAATATAGGATTAAATTTTAGCATAAAGTTTTTAAAAGAGTAATAAACTTAAGTGAGATATTTAATAAATTCCTAAAAGGAGATTGGAATTTGAAAAATGAAGAGAAAATAGTAAAATATTTAAAAGAAAATAAAAATCCGTATGTATTAAAAATTGATGATATGTTTTTAGAATTCGAGTATTCAAATTCTAAAAAGACTTTTAATGAATGTATGATAGATATTTTAAAACAAAATAACCAATAAATTGATTTTTGTACATACAGTTTGTTATTTTTTAGGAAGAGGCGACAAAAAGTTAATGGCAAGAAAGTCAAAATATTCTTCTAATGAAACCACCGTAAATAAAAAAATATGGTCTGTTGCTCTATATGTAAGACTCTCACAAGAAGATGAAGATAATGGAACAGAGAAACAAGAAAGTAATAGTGTAACTAGTCAAAAAACATTATTGAATGAATTTGCCAATGCACATGATGATTTAATAATTTATGATACTTATATAGATGACGGATTTACAGGGACTGATTTTAATAGACCATCATTTCAAAGATTATTGGAAGATATGAGAAATGGAAATATCAATTGTGTAATTGTAAAAGACTTATCAAGACTTGGAAGAAATTATATAGAAGTAGGAAATTATATAGAGCAAGTTTTTCCGCTATTTAATATAAGATTTATTGCCATTAACGATTCAGTAGATAGTTTTAAAAATCCAGCAAGTACAAACACAATTTTAGTACCATTTAAAAACTTAATAAATGATGAATATGCAAGAGATACATCAATTAAAATAAGAACATCGTTGAATGGAAAAAGGAAAAAAGGAGAATTTATTGGAGCATTTCCTGCTTATGGATATATAAAAGATCCTAAAAACAAAAATAAATTAATTATAGATGAAATAGCTGCAGAAATAGTAAAAAAAATATATAATTGGCATGTGAATGAAGGAATGGGAAAAGTTGCGATATGTCATAAATTAAATGATATGGGGATTATAAATCCTACAGGA
Source organism: uncultured Eubacteriales bacterium (assembly GCA_934541205.1). Classification (GTDB taxonomy): domain Bacteria; phylum Bacillota; class Clostridia; order Oscillospirales; family RGIG7773; genus RGIG7773. The sequence goes on along the minus strand of CAKTDK010000156.1, from coordinate 2,645 downwards.
CATAAGAGGCTGGAGTTAGGACAAAATTATAATAATTATTCTAGTGAATTTACATGGACACCTTCTACAATACGAAATATTTTAACTAATGAGGTGTATATAGGAAATACAGTTCAAGGAAAAAGGAGAGTAAAAAGCTATAAATTACATAAGGTTGAGCAAGTTCCAAAAGAAGAATGGGTAAAGGTAGAAAACACCCATGAACCAATAATAGATAATGAGACATTTGAAAAAGCACAAAACATAAATAAAAAGGATATGAAAGTGTCTCAAAAAACGGGAGAATTATCTATATGGGCAGGATTTTTAAAATGTAAAGATTGTGGAAGGGCAATGAATAGAAAGAGTAGTACAAATAAGAAAGGCAATAAATATGAATATTATATTTGCAGTACATATAGAAAAAAGTCAAATAAATTGTGTACAAAACACACTGTAAAGATAGAAAAACTAGAAAAAGCAGTATTAAAAGCAATAAATTTGCATATGGACTTATTAATAGATAGAGAAGAAATTATAAAACAAATAAATACTGTAAGAGAAAAAAACAGTATCTGCCCAAATAATATTAATGAATATATTAAAGTAAAACAAAAAGATATATTTAAAATATGTAATTTTAAGAGAAATTTATATGAGGATTGGAAAAATGGAGATATAACAAGAGAAGAATATCTAGAATATAAGCAAAAGTATGAAAAAGATATAATTATATTAGAACAAAATATAAAAAAATTAGAAAACGAAAAAAGCAATTATGAAAATCAAAAACTAGGTAATAACTTATGGTTAGAAAAGTTTATAAAGCAAAAAGAGATAAAAGAATTAACAAGGAATATAATAATGCAGTTAATAGAAAATATATACATACATGAAAATGGAAATATAACAATAAAATTTAATTTTGCAAATGAATTTAAAAAATATTTGGAATATGATAAAATAGCATTGAAAGGTAAAAAATAGAATGAGAAAAAGTAATAAGAAAAATATAAAGAAACTAATATATATATTTTTAATTCTAGCTTGCGTGGCAGTAACATATTTTAATAATTCATCTAGTAATAGAGTATCAAATAAAGCAGACATAAATCAAATAAGTGAATACAATATAAGCGATATACCAGACTATTCTGGTAATGTATATATAGCAATAAATAATAATATTCCATACTTTAAAGAAGAAGAATACACTACTGAAAGTTTTGAAAGATACAGCCAATTGGATGATTTAGGAAGATGCGGAGTTGCATATAGCAATATTTGTAAAGAAATAATGCCAACTGAAAATAGGAAAAATATTAGTGATGTAAAACCAACTGGGTGGAAGCAGAAAAAGTATAATGGAGAGTACTTATATAATAGATGCCATTTGATAGGTCATCAGTTAGCAGGAGAAGATGCAAATGCATTAAATCTAATTACAGGAACAAAATATTTCAATGTTTCAGGAATGTTACCATTTGAAAATAAAGTAGCAGATTATATTAAAGATAATTCTAACAATCATGTTCTATATAGAGTAACACCAATATTTAAAGAAAGTAATCTTGTAGCAACTGGAGTTTTAATAGAGGCATATTCTGTAGAGGATAAAGGAAAAGGAGTATGTTTTAATGTATTTATATATAATGTACAACCAGGTATAAAAATAAATTATGCGACGGGAGAAAGTTGGAAAGAATAAATTATAAAAGGTCTAAAAAATATTGAGTTTTTAGACCTTTTAATGTATAATCATAACAATTATATTCTTACTACTATAAATCAATAGTAGTTTAACTTCCAAAAGCAAAAATATAACAATTAGGAGAGTGATAATTATTGAATCTAGAAATTTTTAATAATTTATTTAATAAAAGAAAAGAAAATGGTATTTCACAAAAATTTATAGACGAACTAACTAATTTTATAGAAAATAGTAAGGAGCAAAACCTAACAAAACAAATTAACAAGTATAATGAATATTGGAATTACCAGAATTTTATGGAAGAAAATGTTGCAGCAAATATTGGTATATCAAGATGGAGTGCAAATATTGTGTATCGTGATGAGTTAAATACTGCTATAAATAATAGTATTTTAAAATTAACCCAAAGCGAAGGTGTTTTATATAGAAAAAAATTTACACCAAATGGTCCAATAGATAATCCAATATACAATATTGATAAATTCGAAAACGGAAAAATTGAACATTTAAACTTAACTGTAGATAAATTACCAAAACAATTAGATAATGAAGATATAATTTTTCAATATAAAGCAGATGGAAGCATAAAAATAAGAAATGATTTAAAAGAAAAAATAATAAAAAATGCAATTTTAGAAACAGAGAATTTGAAAGAAGAAGAGCTGAAAAAGGCAACGAATTATAAAAAAGAAGGACATATATATAAGGCAATAGAAGATGATGGATATATATTTCTAAAAGATATAACAGAAGAAAGAAATTATGTATTAGAAGATATTGATTTTGTAGTAGATTGTTATGAAGGAGAAGGAGAGTATAAAGTTATAGATGGAGTATATAAAAAAATAAGCAAATAAAAATTGTGTTGTTAAAATAATCCAAGGAGGTGCTGTAGGAGCACCAGTAGCTGGAAAAGTATTAAATGAAGTTTTACCATACTTAGAATTAAAGCAAG
>CAKTDK010000155.1 GCA_934541205.1 uncultured Eubacteriales bacterium | reverse complement strand
TTAAGAAATAATATTTAGCCGATTTTAAATTTGAACTTATTCGTTTATGATTTGTTAGAGGATTTTTTCAATCATGAATCCTTTAAAAAATAGTTTAATAAGCAAATTTTGTACGGTTCATTTTTTAGATAGCGCAATATAGATGGAGGTAACCTAAAATTGATTTTCTCGGGTTATAGTTACGACGAAACAGGGCCTTATTTTATTTTTTATGACGATGAAATGCAGAAGTATAAAAAGCAATATTTAAATAAAAATCCTTCACTATTGAAAAACTTAGCGAAAGATATTGTGTGGGAGCATATAATTTATCGACACTATCATACTCCCCATGCCCCAAAAAACACAAACTAGACTTAAACTCTAAGATTAACTTGTGCACGGAGTGTAACAATAAAGTAGGGTTTAACCCAGCATTCTATAATGCTAAAAAAATCTCGCCACAGCAACTTAAATATAACGAAACCCCTCATATTGTTTACTTGGCGTATTTTTCTCCTTCTCATATCAAATCAGGAATAGCTTCAAAAAGAAGATTTCCACTAAGATTGCTTGAGCAAGGAGCAAGAGCAGCATTCATTCTTAAGACTTTTCCGAACGCATATTTGGCAAGAGAATTAGAAGCTAGACTGTGTGGCAATGGTTATGGCATTTTAGAAAGGCTTACGTCAAGCCAAAAATTAAAAATAATTATTGAAAATAAGTATAGTTCAAAAATTGCCAAAAAATCACTAAACGAAATTTTAAAACAAATAGCCATAGAACCTGAAAGCGATTTTTTACAATTCGACTTAAAATATTTTTATGAAAATAAATATGATTTAAGCAACTTAGAAAAAGTAGAAAAGCCAGAATTTATATCTGGGGAAGCAATAGGAATGCTCGGCGATATTGCTATATTAAAGCAGCAAAATTTATTAGTCGCTTTGCCAATAAAAAAGTTCATATCTTATAAAATTAAAATAAGCTACGATAAAAACTTTTTAGAATATCCTATCGAGCCTCAACAGATAGCTCTTTGGTGACTTCACTTAAAATAATCCCCATTATTCTGCGGGGGTTAAAGTTTGAAAATTTTAGCATATGCATAACTTTTTTATTTTTGCAAACTACAAAAGATTATTTCACCTGTTTCTTTCTTCAGCATATACCAAACTTTTGCGTGACTTGACTTCTTTCAACGGAACAAAATCAGGCAACCTTTCAATTTTTGGAGGCAGGGAATATCTATCTCCATAATCGGATGTATGTGCAGGTTCATACCTCCTGTAATCTATATCTGAAAAAACTCGTGAGCTATACACTCGCCTGCTCCTTGTCCTGATTTTAGGGGTTTCGCATAATATTTTATCTCGAACAATTCCATCGATGATTAATTTCGTCGGTGGTTTAAATATTTGGAGATTCAAATTAAGCCTTATATTTTACAATGCAATCGAAAATTCACTTGAATACAGATGCTGGAAGTTTAAGGAGCCAAGAGTAAAAAGACTTGACAAAGTAACAAATTTGGGTAATAATATTAATATATTGTTTCAATACGATAAAAAAGATGTTAATTAGCAAAAGAATATTAAGCGCTTCGAGAGGTGATTTTAATGAGTTTTTATCAAAATGTAAATGACATAGAAAATAATATTTCCACTGAACCTATTACCTGGGGTAATTTTAAAATTTTAGGGATAGAAAAAGGCTATCCAAAAGATCACCCCTTTTATTATTTTTTCAATCTCCTAAATCAAAATTGGTACAATCTCATACGCGGAATACTTACTAACGATATTAATTTGGTAAGAGATAATGTAAATAAGGTTGATATTTTGAGTGCTGCACAAGTTATTACTAATGACCCTAACAATAGAATAAAGCTTTTCACTGTTAAAGAAGCGAAAAAGTACTCCAATGATGAAATAGTAAATTTTTTAAGGAAAACATATGATGAAAAATGCTTAAATGCCACGTGGTTCGGTTCGCAGAAGACTATGACTTCAAGAGGAAGTTTCTTTACAATGATTCCGAGTTTTGATGGAGAGCAACCGGCCAAGGTTAGGGCTGATAGAGTAAAAATGCTAAATACTCCTATTTTATTTGATAAAATTCGTATTATAGGTTTACCTATTCATGCGTCAGAGCCTAGAGACGAGTATATGGATTTAAAGGATGATATAAATTTACAGCTTTTGCTTGCTGTGGCCTCGGGAAATTTGGAAGCAGTGAAAGATATTGTGCAATCGTATCCTAATGTATCTACGATACAGGCAGTTGTAACAGAAAACTTCAACGAATTATTTTTAGATTTGGTTTACGAAGCTAATCGCTTGGGTTTTGATGAAATTGTTCAGTGTCTTGAAGCTGTTGAAAAAATCCAAGGGGAGCCTTTTGGAATTCCTTTTAATGAATGGCTTAAATCTCAGAAACCGGACAGTGAATTAAAACTTGGAGAATTTGTAAAAGTAGACACGCCAATGGAAGAAGATTAAAAAAATATAAACTATCATGGCAAGAAGTTCCGAAGCGGTGCAGTTCATTACGGCAAATGCTATGTAAAATATTTCTACCATTGGGCTAAAACCATACTTTAAAAACTTTTTGTGAAGGAAGTGTTAATCATGTTCTTTTTTATATCAAATTTATTCCACACAGTAACACCAGTAAAGACTCCCCATCAAGCTCAGATCATAGGAGAAAAAATTGCACATGAAAGGTTCCCAAAAGTAAATTATAATAATTACAGACTTTCTGTGGCAGACGGCGATAACAAACCTTACATAATGGGAGGCGTATGGTGTGTGTATTACTCGCCTATAAATAAAAATGGAGAACTCGCAGAAGTTTTAGGAGGCGGAGGCCCGGAAATACATATAAGAAAAAAAGATGGCAAAATAATATATGCCAACTTGCAAAGATAATTTTAGAGGCTAGTCCAAAGCTCAGCTTCATAAAAACATAACTATGATTTTTGAAAAAACTGATATTAATTAAAGATTTTTAATAAAGAGAGGTTATAATCATAATTTATAATATTCCAAATGACAATTGCACAAATCCTTATTTTGAAGAAGTTGAAGTTCACAAAATAGACCCTGTTAAATGGGGAGAAAATAAAATTATCGGTATAGAAGATAAGTATTGGGATAAACAAGATCCCATGGCCGCTATATATGAGAAAAAAGTTGAAGCAGAAGCTAAATTAATAACCGGAATATTCAAGAAAGATATTAAATTAGTAAAAGAGGCAGTAGAAACAGGACTAACAAACATTTTAAACGGAATATCAGTCGTGCTTGAAAACAATGCAGGAACATATGGAATTGAAGACACCGAAATTTTTCCGATTACAGAAGCCGCAAAATATTCAAGCCCCGAAATTATAAATTATCTTGCTAAAATCTATAATGAAAAAGCTCAAAAAGCTTACATTTTTATGCCGCCAAACACAATTTGCTCAGAAACAAATATAGTTAAAACAATGTCATTTAACGGGAAACAAGCGGTCATTGTTCCTGAAAGCAAAATTAAATATATAAATGATAACTATGTAAATTTTGACGGCAAAAAAATAATTGGCATAGTTAAAAGCGATGGTTTTGAATCAGGAGCGGAAATACTGGCCAAAGGAGTTCTAGAAGGAAACCTTAATTTAGTTAAACAGGCTGTAGAAAAGCATGGCTATGCACCGGCTTTTAATATTTCTTTGGTAACAAACGATAGAAATGAGCTCCGCTTAAACACTCTATATGAAGCTAAAAAAAGAAATTACAGCGACATAGTAGATTATCTTCAAAAAGCAATCGATGATGATAGAAAAAAAGCTATGGAGCAACAAAATATGATTCAAGAAAATCGAGAAACAGAATTTAAAAATTGGTTATCGTCTTCAAATGAGTATTTCAAATTTGACGCTCCTATTGAGTGGGAATCACCATTCAAACTCGACAAATCAATATTTGGTATCAAAAAAACTAATGTAAATGCAGGACGACCTGATTATGCCATTCCAATCGATGAAAGTAAGGAACCTCAAAAAACAAGTTTACAAATTTTAAATGAAGAAAAATTAATAAGAGGAATTCTCAGCAGCGACATAGAAATGGTCAAATCCGCTTTAGAAAGCGGAACTATTGAAAAAAATCTTGTTATAGGAATAGTTACTTATAATCCTATGTTCAACAAAACAAGACCTTTCAACGCTATTCAAGAAGCACTTAGAAAAAATAATCAAGATATAATTTCTATTTTGAGAAATTATCAAAATGACGGGCAGATATAGTGCCTACCTCCACCGATGATTAATTTCGTCGGTGGTTTTAAATTTCTATTTTATACAAATAAAGGCGCGTAAAAACATAATATGGCAAAACAACAAATTAAAAACAGCTCTTTTGAAATGTAGTTTAACACGTTTGCAATGCTATAAAAG
>CAKTDK010000154.1 GCA_934541205.1 uncultured Eubacteriales bacterium | reverse complement strand
CTTTTGTATTTCGTTTTCAAGAACGCTCATATCACCTCCAACAGTTTGAATAAGATGTTGGCAAACATCGGTTTCAATAGTTTTCTGCTGGCTTTTGGCATGTCTTTTTATCCATGCAATAAGGTCTGCGTCGGAAGCATAAACAAATTCGCAGCATAATCCACCGGCGTTTTCCATCAATTTGCAAAAGCTTTTTATTTTATCTTTTTTATCTTCTGTTTTTGAAACTGAAATAAAAAAGATATATATATAATCGGGAATATCTTTTAATAAAAGAGACAAATTTTCCTTTTGTTCTTTCGTGATATTATTAATATTGAAATCTTTTATTAAAAGAATTTTTTTATCGGTAAGAAAAGGAAAACTTTCTTTAAAATTAATAACGGATGAAAAATCGCCTAAGTCCTTTCCTTCAATTTCCATAAAAGAAAATTCATCGGGAGAGGGAAGAAGCTTATCCGTAACTATTTTAAAATAGGCTTTTATTAGATATTTTTCTTCTCCGTAAAAATAAAAAAGCCTGGAAAATTCATTTTTTTTAATTTGAGATTTTAAATCTTTAAGCGACATAATTTCACCCCTTTTAATGTATGTAATATTTTTCACCGTAAGTCGATACGGTTACTGTTGAATCTTTATCGGTTCTGTAAATTTTGCTTCCGCAGGAATAAAGTCTTTGAAGCAAGGCTTCTTCGGGGTGATTGTATTTATTGTTTTCTCCCGCTGAAATAATTGAAATTTCGGGTCTTATATTATCGAGAAATTTTTTTGACGTTGCTGATTTGGAGCCGTGATGTCCTACTTTTAAAACGTCTACATCCAAATCAAGCTTATTGTATTCTTCTAAAAAATGGCCTTCTCCTTCAAATTCCAAGTCACCGGTAATTAAAGCGGAAAAGTCTTTATATTTTATAAAAGTTACTAATGAACCGGCGTTGGGATCGCTTTTTTCAAAAGCGGCATGATGAGTAAAAATCCTAAGAGTAAGCTCATCGTTTTCCATTGTAACATCATTTAAAGCAATTACTGTATTTGAATGTTTTTTAAAATCGTTTAAAATTTCTTCTTCATTGCTTGTTTCTGCCGGAGGCGCTATGATTGTTTGTACTTTAACGGTTTTTTGAAGATTGTCTATATAATTTATATGATCGTCGTGGTAATGAGATACAATAAGATAATCAATTTTTACATCGTTAAGGGTATCGGTAATTGCCTGATAAGATTTTGTACCTCCTGCGTCAAATAAAATGTTCTGACCGTTGTATTTTAAAAGAACGCTGTCGCCTTGTCCCACGTCAATAAAAGAAAGAGTAAGTCTGTTTATGTTAAAAATTGATGAAACAACGCATATTACAAGTATAAAAGCGCAGGTTATAAGAGCTATTGTCTTTTTAATGGTTTTATTTTTAGGTTTTATAAAACAAAGCGTTATTATAACTGCACATATAAGCAAAGCTGATATTATAAAAAACGGATTAAGGGATATTATTCCTATATTTAAGGATGATATAAATTCTATCAATTTTGACTGCTCCTTTATAACAAATTCTACACAGTGGGAAAGAAATTCAAAAGCCGTCCACGACGGCAATAATATACTTATTATTCCAGCGATGAATATAAACTGAACAGGATAAACAAATATGACTGATGTTACAGGCGATAAAAGACTTATGTTTTTAAAGAATAATATCATAACGGGAATTGTAGCTATACAAGCTCCGAAACCGGTAGATATCATATCGCTTATAACGAGAATAATATTTTTTATTTTTAGATTTTTTAGCTTTAAAGATTTGCGTACATATATATTTATTGACTTTGAAATAATTACTATTCCAAGTATTGCGCTTACTGATAAAAGAAAGCTTATGTTTATACATATAAGCGGATTTAAAAGATATAAAATAAAAACGGCAAATCCAAGAGAATTAAGCGTATCCGATCTTTCGTTAAAAATATCGGATAAGAGAACGACTCCGTACATAAATCCCGCTCTTAAAATAGAGGGAGTAAATCCGGCAAGAGCTGCAAAAAGTATTATTACAATAATTCCTATAATGCTTTTAATCTTTTTATTTATTCTGAAAAATGATAAAATAAGCATTACAAAACCGACAAACACAGAAAGATTAAAGCCTGATGCGGCAAAAAGATGGGCAAGTCCGACTCTTTTTATATGAAAGTAATCTGAACTTTTTAAATCGGATTTATCTCCTAAAATTATACCTTTTAAAATTCCGCCCTGATCTTTTTCATAAATATTGTCTATTCGGCTATACATTATATTTCTTAGACAGTCTATTTTCTTTTCAAAGTTATTTTGACTTGTTCCTATTTTCTCTTCAAAAGTCAGCGTATTTCCGAAAAATACAAAATTGTTGCTTATATTATAAGTTTCTTCAAGAAAAGTTTCATTGCGGTTTTTATAAATATATGAATTGATTTTAACTATGTCAAATTTATCGTAAAATTCTTTGCTAAAAAATGTTATACCGTAATTTTCTTTGATTTTTTCATCATCGATTGATATTATTTTTGCTTTATATAAATTTGAGTTTTCATAATTTGAAACAGATTTTATTTCAGCCGTATAAGTATGTATTTCTCCGGAAAATTTATCGGCGCTTTCTATATTGTAATAATAATTTATTTTAAAAATCATCATTCCCATGCAAAAGCATAAAATCATTAAAATATATTTGCCTTTTTTCTCAAGCCTGCATATAAAAATTGAAAATACGGAGATAGCAGCTAAAATAAGAAAAATGAAAAACAGTTTTATTGAAATAAAATAGCTTATTATTCCGCCTAAAAGCAGCATAAAACCTATTTCAGCCATAGGTCTTTTCATTTTTCCCCCCACCTTTTAAAATTTCTTATAATATGATATAATAAAAAATATCTGTAAAATATAAATTTCAACGGATAATTTAATAACCGAAATGCAGACATAAAAAACATATAAATTAAAATAAGAATTTGATAATTGATTTCTTATATATGTTACAATAACCTCACGGTGTATCCTGAAGTATAACTTGGGACACCTGAGAGAACATTGAAACAATAGGCTGGAAACTTTCAGTTTCCTTTATATGTTATAACAAAAATCATATTTGGTCAATAAAAAGGTTTTTTTATGAATTATTATTCTTATTCTCAGAAATTAAAAGAAAAATACGGTGAAAAGGTATATAAAATTCCTGTGGATATTGGAGCTTCATGTCCTAACAGAGACGGAAAAATAAGCAGTGGAGGATGTATTTTTTGTTCTCCCAAAGGAACAGGGTTTGAAAGTCTTTGCTCAGAGATTTCTCCTGAAAATCAGCTTGAGAAAAATATTTTATATATAGGCAAAAAATATAAGGCAAATAAATTTATAGCATATCTTCAAAATTATACTAATACATATATGGAACCGGAAAAGCTTAAAAATATACTGATTAAATTATGCCGTGAAGATGTTGTTGAAATTGCTGTTTCGACAAGACCTGACTGTACAGGAAAAGAAATTTTAGATTCTATAGATTATGTCAGTAAAAAATATAATAAAAATATTACTATAGAACTGGGACTTCAGTCCATAAAAAATTCGACTCTTGAAAAGATAAACAGGGGACACAGTGTTGAAGATTTTTACGAAAGCGTAAAAAATATAAAAAAGTACGGGTTTGAAGTGTGTGCGCATATTATATTAAATCTTCCTTGGGATACAGATGAAGATTTGATATTTTGTGCAAAGGAGCTTTCAAAGATAAAAACGGATAACGTAAAAATACATTCTCTTTATATAGTTAAAAATACTGTTTTGGGAGATATGTATCAAAACGGGGAAATATCTCTTATTTCAAAAGACGAATATATAAAAAGACTGGGACTTTTTATACAAAATTTATCCTCTGAAATTGCTATAGAAAGATTTTTCGCAAGAGCGCCAAAGGAAGATACGCTTTTCTGCAATTTTGGGTGTTCGTGGAGAAAATTAAAAAATGAATTTGATAATTATATAAAAATTAATAATATATACCAAGGAAAGGATTTATAAAAATGAAAATAGGTATAATAGGGGCAATGACTTCAGAAATAGAAAGTATAAAAAATGTGATAAATCCTAAAGAAATTAGAAATATAGCAAAATCTGATTATTACATTGGAAATCACGGAAACAATGAAATTATTCTTACCTGCTGTGGAATAGGAAAAGTAAATTCCGCTTCAAAAACTCAGATATTAATAGATAATTTTAAACCCGATTATATAATTAACACAGGAATTGCCGGAAGTCTTTCAAAAGAACTTAAAATTCTTGATACAGTTGTTGTAAATGAATGTGTTTATCATGATATGGACAGTGAAATACTAAAAGAAAACTATCCTTTTGAAAGTGAATGTTTTAGTGATGAACAGCTTTCAAAAAAAGCTGAAAACTGCTGTA
>CAKTDK010000153.1 GCA_934541205.1 uncultured Eubacteriales bacterium | reverse complement strand
GCACATAATTTTGATAAAAACTACTTTTTGGAATTTGTAAATGAAAGAACGAAAAAATACTCCTATGCCGCAAGCTTTGGGATATCATCTTTGCCCAAAGATTATATAGCAGAGTACAAAAGTGCTCTCAGTGATTTTGCAATGTGTTCTGTAAGAGAGAAACAGGGGTTAGAGATACTGCGCACCCTAGGAATAGAAAATCGAAGAATAGATTTAGACCCTACGATGCTTTTAACCAAAGAGGAGTGGCTGTCTCAATTCAATATATCTGTCAATCCAAAGCAAAAATATATATTCGCTTATTACTTTGAATTAACAGACACTTTGCGCTCATATATCGAACAACTTGCGAAGAAAATGGATTGCACGGTGGTGTTTGTGGGGAATCCGCTAAAAGTGCCTTTCCGTTGCAAGTGTAAAGCATTGAAAACTGCCGATCCTATCGACTTTGTAAATGCGATCGCAAATGCAGAATATGTGGTTACAAATTCATTTCACGGGACAGCATTTTCGATAATTTTTAACAAGAAGTTTTATGTTGAACTTTTGAAAACCGACGCTAAGGTTAATAGTCGTATAGAAAACATACTGCATGTTTTTTCATTGGGAAAACGGATTATAGATACTCACTACAAAGAGGATGACGTGGATTGGAACCTCGTTAATTCCCAAATGTCTGAGATGCGTAAAGAATCATTGGATTATTTGAAGGAGATTTTGAAATGAACACGCACGTAACAGAAAAAAACTGCATAGGCTGTTTGGCGTGTGAAAACATATGCCCCCAAAAGGCAATTACGCATGGAATTGGATCAGGGTTTATCCGTCCTATTATTGATGAATCTACTTGCGTTAATTGCGGTTTATGCTTGAAGGTGTGCCCAAAAAGTGCTGCCTTGGGAAAAAGTCTATTTTTACAGCAAGCATATGCGGTTAAGCATACTGATATTAATGTTTTGCGCAACAGTACATCGGGCGGAGCATTTTCGGCTATTGCAGATTATATAATCCGTGAGAACGGTACTGTTTACGGTTGTGTTCTTATAGATGGGATGGTACAGCATATTCGTACTGAGAATGAATATGGCAGTATGCGAGGCTCCAAGTATGTTCAAAGTGACTTAAAAAACATATATTCGGAAATCGCCCACGACCTTTCAAACGGAAGAAAGGTTTTGTTTACGGGTACGCCTTGTCAATGTGAATCTGTAAAAAAATATCTGACTTTAAAAAAAATACAATCCGCAGATTTGATTTTAGTTGATTTTATTTGTCACGGAACGACAAGTCCTGCCCTGTTCGGTGATTATATTTCATATTATGAAAAAAAGAAAAGCAAAGATATTACAGATCATTTATTTCGCTCCAAAATTAACGGATGGACGAAGCATACTGAAATGAATATCTTGTCTGATGGGACAAAGGATTATCAGTCATATGAATCACAATTGTTCAAGTCAATTTTTCATTCACACCTTGGTATGAATGAAGGGTGTTTTGAATGTAAATATACATCAACAAACAGAATATCTGATATTACATTGGCTGACTTTTGGGGAGTAAAGAAACAACATCCGGATTTGTTTGATGAAAACGGAGTTTCTTTTGTTCTAATAAATTCAGACAAGGGGCAAAATGTTTTTGAGCATTGTAAAAATATAGAAAAACAGCTTGTATTAATTACGGATACAGATCAGCCGTCGCTACACAGCCCTGCTGTAATCCCCCAGAAATACAATGCTTTTTGGGCAGATTATCACAAAAAAGGCTTCAACTATATTGTCAAGAAATACTACCACGGCGGGACGATTTACAGGACGATGAGTGAGATATACCACAAGGTATTAAAACGGTGATGCTATGAATCAAAGATCAAGAAGCTATAATTCTGCTGTCAATGCAGTGGTAAATATAATTGCCCAATTTATTATTTTGCTCGTAAATTTTGGGACGAGAAAGATTTTTATAGTAGCATTTGGCGAAAATTATTTGGGTATAAGCGGATTGTACTCCAACATACTGAGTGTGCTGTCGCTGGCGGAATTAGGCGTCGGAAGTGCGATTCTGTATTGTCTGTATAAGCCGGTTGCAGAGAATGATTATGCCCATATAAATGCCCTGATAAATTATTATAAAAAGTTATATAGGATCATCGGTTTAGCCGTTGCCGCAATTGGCTTGCTTGTAGTTCCGTTTTTGGACTACTTAGTAAACATTGAAGCTGATGTCGGAAATATTACACTGTACTATCTTCTATATCTTGCCAATGTCGTTGCTTCATATTTTCTTGTCTATAAAACTGCGATACTGACCGCCGATCAAAAAAACTACATTATTAAGATTTGCACGGCAATAGTTCAAATTATTCAGTTTGTCGTTTTAACCGTAATAGCGTTAGTTTTCCGAAATTACACGCTGTACCTTGCGTTACAAATCCTGTTTTCCATATTTGTCAATGTTGTCAGTTCGTTTATTGCATCAAAAAAATATCCTTTCATAAACGGAAAGAATCAAATTGATGCAGAAGAAAAGAAAACAATATGGACAAACATTAAGGCTATGTTTGCATATCAGGTAGGCAATGTAGTAGTTAATCATACGGATAACATACTAATATCGCTTCTGATTAGCACAATAACAGTAGGATTCTACTCAAACTATTCCATGGTGGTATCGGCAGTAAGTACTTTTGCGGCTTTATTATTTACCTCAGTTCAAGCGAGCATCGGTAATCTTGCGGCAAAAGAAAGCTCTGAACGTCAATATGAGGTCTTTAAAAAACTCTCCGTAGTGGGCTTTTGCATAACTTCGTTTGCGACTGTGTCGTTTATAACTTTGTTTCAGGATTTTATAACAATATTGTATACCGACCACTATTTATTGGATTTTAATATTGTGGTCGTCTGTTCAATTAACTTCTATATGGTAAATATTTTGCAACCGATATATTGTTATAGAAATACCGTGGGGTTGTTTAGGCAGACAAAACGGGTGATGATATACACGGCACTTCTGAATATTATTTTATCAATTGTCTTAGGAAAAATATGGGGATTATTCGGGATTTTGTTTGCAACATTTATTTCAAGACTACTGACTAATTTTTGGTTCGAGCCTATAAAACTTTATAAGTTCTATTTTAATAAGTCAGCAAAAGAATACTTTGTCGACCAATTATCTAATGCAGTACTTACTTTTATAATGGCAGTAGTACTGTTGGCTATTTCAGCTCTGCTGAGCAGCGTTAACATATATTTTCGGTTTCTTATAAAAATCGTCTTGTGTGTTGTTGTCCCATGCACTACATGTGCTATTCGATACAGAAAAGATGGATTTTTTATTAAAGGGATAAATGCTTTGCAGAAAATCATTAAAGGGAAACAGATAAGGAGTTTCTTATGAAAACAATAATGCTCGTTTTCGGTACACGCCCCGAGGCGATAAAAATGTGTCCGCTTGTAAACGAATTAAAATTAAGAGATAATTTGAAAACCGTTGTTTGCGTTACAGGGCAGCATCGTCAAATGCTCGATCAGGTACTTGATGCGTTTCATGTTGTGCCGGACTATGATCTGTCCATTATGAAAACAGGTCAGACCTTGTTCGGCATCACAACAAATATTCTGAACAGTATCGGAGAGGTGCTTGATAAAGTTAAACCA
This sequence comes from uncultured Eubacteriales bacterium, assembly GCA_934541205.1. Taxonomy (GTDB): domain Bacteria; phylum Bacillota; class Clostridia; order Oscillospirales; family RGIG7773; genus RGIG7773. The sequence goes on along the minus strand of CAKTDK010000153.1, from coordinate 783 downwards.
GATGTTGTTCTTGTTCACGGTGACACATCAACCACGTTTGTAACAGCACTTGCTTGTTTCTACAAACAAATCGCCGTCGGACATGTTGAAGCGGGACTTCGCACATACAACATTTATTCTCCATACCCGGAGGAATTTAACCGGCAGGCAGTCAGCATTATTTCACAGTACAATTTTGCTCCGACTGAGCTTTCAAAGCAAAATTTACTGAAAGAAGGCAAAAAAGCCGAGACAATCTGGGTTACGGGTAACACGGCAATCGACGCTCTCAAAACTACCGTGCGTGAAGATTATGCTCACCCCGAATTGGAATGGGCGGCTGACAGCAGGCTGATTATTATTACGGCACACCGCCGAGAAAATCTCGGTGAGCCTATGCACCATATGTTCCGGGCAATCCGCAGAATCATGGACGAGCATCCCGACGTTAAAGCAATCTACCCCATTCATATGAATCCTATCGTTCGCAAAGCGGCAGATGAGGAATTGGGAGGTTGTGATAGAATACACATTATTGAGCCGCTTGAAGTGCTTGATTTTCATAACTTTTTGGCGCGTAGCTATTTAATTTTGACGGACAGCGGCGGCATTCAGGAGGAGGCTCCTTCACTCGGCAAGCCGGTGCTTGTTATGCGTGATACCACTGAACGCCCCGAAGGTATTAAGGCAGGAACTCTTAAACTTGTCGGTACAGATGAAGAAGTGATTTATCAAAACTTCAAAGAGTTACTCGAAAATAAAGAAGCTTACAATGCGATGGCACACGCAAGCAATCCTTACGGT
>CAKTDK010000152.1 GCA_934541205.1 uncultured Eubacteriales bacterium | reverse complement strand
GAACTTGTAAATTTAAGAGAAAAGCTTGAACAGGCAGAAATAGATTTTAACAATATAAAAAATACTCAGGAAGATAAATTCTTAGCTTCTTATTCAAAAATTTTATATAAAAAAGAAGTATTTGACGTAAGAAAATATGCAGCACAGTCAGGAAAGAATTTTATTCTTACCGGATGGGTGCCGAAAAAAATTTCTAAAGAATTTTTAAAACAGCTTGAAGCAATAAACGATGTATCGGTAGTTATTGATAATCCTGAGGATACTGATATATATGAAGTTCCTACAAAACTTAATAATCCGAAAATTTTCCGTCCTTTTGAGCAGTTTGTTGATATGTACGGAACGCCTGCATATAATGAATTCGATCCTACGCCTCTTGTAGCGATTACGTATTCTCTTATATTTGGTATTATGTTCGGCGATTTGGGACAAGGACTTATTATTTTGCTTGCAGGACTTTTTATGTGGAAAAAAATGTCTATGCCACTTGGAAAAATTCTTTGCGTTATTTCAGTATCTTCAATGATATTCGGTGCGCTTTATAATTCTGTTTTCGGAATAGACGGACAGCTTCCCTGGCCGGCGTTTGCTCCGCTTGAAAATACAAATAATATAATGATTCTTTTGTTTGCTGCGGTGGGAATTGGTGTTGTCATAATATTTATATCTATGATAATCAATGTTATAAACGGTATCAGGCAAAAAGATATTGAAAGAGCAGTTTTCAGTACTTCGGGTATTGTAGGTTTTGTATTTTATTTTTCTATAATATTTGCTGTATTATTACTTTTAGGTGTAAAGAAAAATATATTTACATGGTGGTATATTGGCCTTTTTGTTGTTGTTCCTCTGATAATTTTCTTTTTGAAAGAACCAATACTTAATATGATAAAAAAGAAAAAAGAAATTATTCCCGGAAGCAAAGGAGAATTTTTTACATCTTCTTTCTTTGAACTTTTTGAATCAGTATTATCTTATATAACAAATACTGTATCCTTTGTCAGAATAGGCGCTTTTGCAATAAATCATGCCGGAATGATGCTGGTTGTAAAGGTTATTGCTGATATGGCTGGTTCTGCAGGTTCGATTCCTGTTATGATAATAGGTAATATCTTTGTTACATGTCTTGAAGGTCTTATTGTCGGAATACAGGTTTTGAGATTGGAATTTTATGAAATATTCAGTAAATTTTATAAAGGCGACGGAAGAAAATTCCGTCCTATAAAAGTAAAATATAAACAAAATAAAGAAGATTAATTTTAGGAGGATTTATTATGACTCAATTTATTATAACTACAATATTATTAGCTATGACGTTTATACCTTTATTCGTCGCTTATAAAAAGAAATACAGCGGAAAAAAAGCAAAAAAAGCTTTATATACAAATTTGAGTGCGCTTTTAGTTGTTGCTTTAGCGGTGGTTTTTGCTCCTATGGCATTTGCGGCAGCTCCTGAGGCTACTTCGGAGGCTGTTTCTGCCGCAGTAGACGGAAGCGTTCAGGGAATGAGATATTTAGCAGCAGCATTATCAACAGGTTTGTCATGTGTAGGAGGCGGTATTGCCGTTGCAAGCGGTTCGGCTGCAGCTATCGGAGCTTCGGCGGAAGATCCTAAAGCTTTTGGTAAATCAATTATATTTGTTGCCCTTGGAGAAGGTGTCGCTATATACGGTATACTTATTTCCGTACTTATTTTGTTCGTATAAATAGGTGATTTTATGAAAATGTTTTTAATCAGCGACAATATTGATACTTATACTGGGTTCAGGCTTGCAGGAGTTGAAGGAATTGTTGTTCATACAAGGGAAGAAGTTAAACAGCAGCTTGATAAAACTGTTTCGGATAAAGAGATAGGTATTATTGTTGTTACTGAAAAAATTATGCAACTTTGCGCTGATTTGATTGATGATATCAAGATTTCTGTGTCAAGGCCATTGATTGTTTCTGTTCCTGATCGTCACGGACGCGAGGATCAGTCGGATTCTATTTCAAAATATATCAAAGAAGCAATCGGCATAAAGCTATGATTTTTAGAGAGGAGAAGAGATATGGAATATTCTGAAGAAAGATTATTAAACTTCTCAAATAGTGTTTTAAAAGACGCCGATAATCAAAAAAATCTTTATTTAGATAAAATTCAAAAGAAAAAATCTGAAGCTATGGAAAAAGCTGAAAAAGAATTTCTTGCTGAAATTTATAACTATATAAATACAAAAATGAATCATATAAAAAATGAAACCAATCAAAAAATTTCTAAAAAAACTATGGAAAACAGACGTGAAATTTTAAAAAAGCGTGATGAAATATATGATGAAACAATAGATATGGTTATTAATAAATTAAAGGATTTTACATCGGGTGAAGAATATAAAAAGCTTATTGTGAATACTGTAAAGAATAATATTGACAAGATAGGCAAAGACGGAACAATTCTTTATATAGGGGAAAAAGATGAAGATTTAAAAGGAGATATTATGAAATCTTTACTTCTTAAAACCCCGAAAATTGAAATTGACGTTAATATTAAATTTGGCGGATTTAAAATTGTTAACAGTGAAAAACATATTATTGTTGATGAAACTGTTGACAGCAAAATTGATGAGCAGAAGGATTATTTTGCCCAAATTTCAAAGCTTACGTTAGAATGAGGATATGAGATATGAAAAAATATGAAATATTTTCTATAAATGGTCCTGTTGTTAAAATAGAAGGAAAAACAGACTTAAAAATGCTTGAAATGGTATATGTGGGCAAAGAAAAGCTCGTTGGTGAAGTTATTACTGTTTCAAATAAGGAAACTGTTATTCAGGTTTACGAAAATACCACTTCTCTTAAAGCTGGTGAGGAAATTGAAGGCACTGATTCTTTAATGTCTGTTACGTTGGGCCCTGGTATAGTTGGAAATATATTTGACGGTATTGAAAGACCGCTTAAAGAAATAGCTTCTATCTCCGGAGAATATATAAAAAGAGGAGTAAATATTCCAAATTTGGACGAAGAAAGAGAATTTGATGTTACTGTAACGGTAAAAGAAGGAGATTATCTTTTTCCGGGGTATATTTATGCTACCTGTCCGGAAACGGAATTGATTACTCATAGATGTATACTTCCTCCGGGTATTCAGGGAGAAGTTATTTTTGCTGTCTCTGACGGCAAGTATAAAATAAATGATACAATTTTAAAATTAAAATCTGATGATGGAAAAGAAATAAATGTTACTTTATGCCATAAATGGCCTATACGTACCCCAAGGCCGATAACTGAAAGAGAGCCTATATCTATTCCTTTGATAACAGGACAAAGAGTTATTGATACTATGTTTCCTATTGCTAAAGGAGGAACAGCCGCAATTCCGGGAGGATTTGGTACGGGAAAAACTATGACGCAGCATCAGCTTGCAAAGTGGTGTGACGCTGATATAATTGTTTATATAGGATGCGGAGAAAGAGGAAATGAAATAACACAGGTTTTGGATGAATTTTCAGAACTTATTGACCCAAAAACAGGAAAACCTCTTACAGATAGAATTGCTTTGATAGCAAATACTTCAAATATGCCTGTTGCGGCAAGAGAAGCGTCAATTTATACCGGAATAACATTAGCGGAATATTATCGTGATATGGGATATCATGTTGCGATTATGGCAGATTCAACTTCAAGGTGGGCTGAAGCTTTAAGGGAAATTTCTGGAAGGCTGGAAGAAATGCCTGCTGAAGAAGGTTTTCCGGCATATTTGCCTTCCAGATTATCTGAGTTTTATGAAAGAGCAGGATATGTAGAAACTTTAAATCACAAAAAAGGTTCAGTAACTATTATAGGTGCGGTATCTCCTCAGGGAAATGATTTTTCAGAACCTGTTACTCAGAACACCAAAAGATTTATAAGATGTTTCTGGGCTCTTGATAAATCTCTTGCTTATCAGCGTCATTATCCTGCGATAAACTGGAATGACAGTTATAGTGAATATACATCTGATTTATCATCTTATTATAATACAAGAATTTCAGACAGCTTTATTAAGAACAGAAATGAAATTGCAATGATTTTGCATGAAGAAAATAAACTTATGGAAATAGTAAAGCTGATAGGTTCGGATGTTCTTCCGGATGATCAAAAACTTGTTATTGAAATTGCCAGAGTTATACGGGTAGGCTTTTTACAGCAAAATGCTTATCATCAGGTAGACACTTTTGTACCTATAGAAAAACAGGAAAAAATGATGGAGACAATTTTATATCTTAATAAAAAGGCAAAAGAAGTTGTAAAATTATCAGTTCCGATTTCTGTTATTTTAAAGACCGGTATTTTTGAAAAGGTTATTAAAATGAAATATGATATAAGTAATGAAGATATGAACGGTTTTGATTCTTTGAAAGAAGATATTAAAAATACCCTTGAATATTTAAAACAATCATATAAAAATGTATAACCTTATGTTTTTATAAAAATATAACGGAGGTTAATATGAGTATTGAAT
>CAKTDK010000151.1 GCA_934541205.1 uncultured Eubacteriales bacterium | reverse complement strand
TATAAGGCTTACCACTTCTATGGAGTCTTGTCTATTTATAGAATAGCATATTGACATTATTAATATCATACATAATATTAGCCATATGATTGTATCCGCTTTTATTTTTATCTTTTTAAGATCAGTTGACAACACTGCAAAAAATAAGGCAATCCCCTGAAGAATATATAAATTTCCTATATACGCTCCAAAGAATATCATTAATACATTTAATAAAATTGATGTTTTTATGAATATATTATTTTTTTTCATCCTTCTCCTCTTCTATTAATGCTAAAAAATTTTTAACATATATATCTTTCGTATATTTTTTAGCTCTATCTATTGATTTCTTATTTATATCTATAAATTTATCTTTTTCTAAATTTATAAAATAAATCATTTCTTTTTTCAAACCTTCTATAAATTTTTCATTGTAAGGCACTACTTTTACATTTTCTTCTGTTCCAGAAATTTCTTGTAGAGCACCCATATCACTAATTATTACAGCTTTTCCCAAACTCATAAATTCTATCGCAGTTAATCCAAATGCTTCATTGCAGATTGATGGTATAACTCCAACATCTGCCATACTATATATTTCAGCTATATGCTCATAATTAACATATCCCATATAAATAATATTTTTATTGTTAGCTATCTCTTTCATTATTTTCTTATAAAAACTTTCTTGTCCTTTTTGCTTCCCACCTACAATCAATAATTTTGCATTTTTGTTATTTAATTGATTAAATGCTTCTATCAGTTCCTCTATTCCTTTTTCTTTTGCTATTCGTCCAGCATACATAAAAATAAAGTCACTTTCAGTTAAGTTGTATTTTTCTCTTATATCTATTGTTTTTCTGTTAATAGTATCAAATTTTTCTGAGTCAACTCCGTTATAAAATATTTTTACTTTTTGCATATCACTTTTTAATTTATTTACTCTATTTCCTATAAATTTACTAATAGTCCAAATTTCATCATAACTGTCATACATCTTATTTGCATTTGTCACATCTTCATTTAAATAATCATTATGTAAATGTACTATCATTTTGGCATTTTGCTTTACTTCTTTTAGAATCAGACCATATTGAGGCTCATTTTCAACAATAATGGCATCATACATTTTTCCACTTTTTTTTATATCTTTTTTTACTTTATTAATATATTGATTTCCTATGTATTTTTTGCTAAGACGATTTATTATGTGTAAGACAATTCTTTGAAATTGATATATTATATTTCTAGTCTTTATGTATCTAAAATTACAATGTATATTCTTAACTGCCTTTTCAATGTCAACATCATAAACTGTATAAACAGTAACATTATGCTTTTTAGTTATTTCATCATTTTTAATAAGTATTTCTATTAATTTTTCAACAGCTCCTCCTTTTATGGCAGGTACAGGATATACTCCAGGACTTACAATTAAAATATTCATTTTTGCTCCTCACTATTATTTAATAAAACAAATTCCATATTTATCAGTACTTTTTTTAAGTTCATTTTTTTTATTATTATCAACATTTTTTCTCATTGTATATTCTTCAGAAAATGCTTTAGAATTCTCTAATTGTTTTTCTAACTTTCTTTTATACTCTTCTATACTACTTATAACCTTTGCAGGATTTCCTACTGCTACACTATTAGGCGGAATATCATGTGTTACAATACTTCCAGCACCAATAATAGAATTTTTTCCAATTGTTACATTTGGTAATACTGTAACATTTGCACCAATAAAGACATTGTCTTCTATAATTATCTTTCCTATTTTTGCATAATGCACTAAATCTTTGCAACTTGCATCATGTGCAAGTAGTGTAACTCTGATTGAAAATGTGACATTATCCCCTATTTCTATTAAAAAGCAGTGTGATGGATCTATAAAACAACCTTGTTGTTTTGAAAAATTTTTTCCTATTTTCATTCCCCTTTTTTCTAATACTTCAATAGGCAATTCTCTATTTAATAAAGATATAATATTTTTTATTAGTTTCATATTTTATCTCCCACTATTTTTTTTACATATTTTTTTCTTCTAGAATCTAATATATTTTCAATCATACAATAAACTGAAAATGGCAATTTATTAAATACAAATTTTCTAAATCTTATTTTTATACTTAATGGATTACTTTTTAGCTCTCCTTCATAATATTTCAAAAATTCGTTTTTATATGGATGTGTGCATTCTTTAAACCATGGCCTATTATAAAATTTGCATATATAATGTATAATTACAGGATTAGTTCTTGCAAATTCTAACTGCTGTTCTGAATAGAAATTTGGCATTTTATATAATTTCTTTATTTGTTGTTCATTCATCATCATCATTTCTGGCATAAAATTAAATTTAGGTTCTAAGTATACGATTTTTCCATTACATACTCCATTTATAATTCCTTGGTCATGATGTATAACATTATTATTATGTTCTGCCATATATTTTATAACTTTACCTCTAAAGTCAATATCTCTCCATTTTTTTAAATTAATTAATAGCACCCCTGCGTTTATATATCTTTCTGTGCTTTTCATTTCAACGGCTTTTTTCAAGTAATCTGGTAATGGGTCTTGAACTCCAGCAATCCAATTATCTTGCATATTAATATTCCAAAGTTCTATTAAATTTTCTTTTATATTTGTGTCACAATCTAAATAAATTATTTTATCTTCTTGTATACTATCTTGGATGAATAATCTAGCATATGATGATACTGGAAATTCATTATTTTTCTTTAAATCTTTACAAATTTCGTTGCATGAAATAAAAAAACATTTTCTTTTATATTTCTCTATATTATTTTTTATTTTATTTTTTGTATTATTTGTTATATTATTATCAATTATATATATTTTTAGTTCCTCTACATTTTGGTTATTTTCTAATAGTGAACGTATTGAACTTAGGCATATTTCCGAATAATTTTCATCTGTTGAATATATTATGTTCATTTATTTTTCCCCTTTACTTTTATTCTTATTTTATCAGCACTAAATGCTAAAAATATACTTACTACATATACTATAATTGGAGCAACAAAACTATATATTTCGTACAATTTAATACGTTGCATACAATTATCCATTATACCAATTATTAACGGGTGTATTATATATATAGTTGTTGAATATTTTCTTCCAATTTTAGCAAATAAATTATTTGGATTAATAAATTTTGTTTCTCTAATAGCACATAAAAAAATTGAAATTGGCATTAATGATATACATATATAATTACTAGCTACAACATTATTTCCTGAACTATATAATATATAAATTTCTAAAAATGTTCCTATTAACAAAATTAAATTTGTTAAATATAATTTGTTTATACTTATATTAATTTTGTTTTCATATTCTTTAATTAAATATCCCAAATAAAAATATAACGTTCCCTCAATAATAAAACTCCTTCTAAAATAATAATATGGAAATTCACTTCCAAAAACTATTTTAGAATATTTACCAGTTATAATATATACTATAAAGATTATTGGAACAATATGTTTTAAATATTTTTTGTTCTTTTCATTTGTCATAAATTTAGCCAATATTAATGTATATAAAATTGCAGGAAGATACCATAAATGTCCTATTGCCGAAAATTCGTTAAAAACTAAAAATTTTACTATTTCCTTAATGTTAAATATACTTTTATAATATTCTAAAATACTATTTCCCTTAAAGCAAGTAATTATAGTCCCATATAAAATATAAATTCCAATTGTAATAACAATTAATTTACATATTTTTCTTAATTGTTTTTGTATCTTTTCTTGTTTTTTCATTTGTTCATAATAATATCCTGTAATCATAAAGAAAATAGGTACCGCAACTGCTGCAATCGCACTAATATATTCTCCAAAATTTCCAGGAAATTTAATATGTATACAAACAACTAAAAAAGCTGCCAGCGCTCTTAATATATCTAGTTTTGTATTTCTCATATCTTATATTTCTCCTCTGTAGACATTTATAATGTCTCTGGTATATTCATTTATATTGTCTAATTTATTTGCTCTATTTTTTGCCATTTGACTTCTAAATTTTAACAGCTCTGTATTTTTTAACATTTGTTCGATATTTTTGATTGCCTCTAGAGTATCTTTAAATAACACGCCACAATCTTCTGTAACTAATTCTTTTAATCCTCCTACATTTCTTGCAACTATCGGAAGCCCTAAAGTTAGTCCTTCTACTGCTGCAAGTCCAAATCCTTCCCAATTAGAAGTTATGCACAAAATCTTTGCATTTTTTAATATACTATACGGATTTTCTACAAATCCTGCCATTTTTATATTTTTATCTAATTTATATTTTGATATTTTATTTATACACTTATTTTCTAGTTGTCCATTTCCTATCATGATTGATTTTATATTTTCATTTTTTTGCTTTAATCCTTTTATTATTTCTATAAATTCTAATGGATTTTTTTCTGGTGATAATCTTCCTAAATACGCTACATCATATTTGATTTCATCAGAATTTTCTTCTGACTTTTTAATTATACCCTTTGTA
>CAKTDK010000150.1 GCA_934541205.1 uncultured Eubacteriales bacterium | reverse complement strand
CTACAGGTCAAAAGAAAAGCAGATATGTAAAAAGACTTGAATTTGTAGAAGCATTTCGTTTATCGGGAAACAGACCGGAATGGATGATAATGGATTGCATTCCCGTTATTCCTCCGGAAATTCGTCCTATGGTTCAGCTTGACGGCGGACGTTTTGCTTCCTCTGACTTAAATGACCTTTACAGAAGAGTTATTAACAGAAATAACAGGCTTAAAAAGCTTCTTGAGCTTGAAGCTCCTGATATCATTGTAAGAAATGAAAAAAGAATGCTTCAGGAAGCAGTAGATGCTTTGATAGACAACGGAAGAAGAGGAAGACCTGTTACAGGACCTAATAACAGACCTTTGAAATCTCTTTCTGATATGCTGAAAGGTAAGCAGGGACGTTTCAGACAGAATCTTCTCGGAAAACGTGTTGACTATTCAGGACGTTCTGTTATCGTAGTAGGACCTGATCTTAAAATTTATCAATGTGGTCTTCCGAAAGAAATGGCGATTGAATTATTTAATCCTTTTGTTATGAAAAGACTTGTTGATAAAGAAATTGCCACAAATATAAAATCAGCTAAGAGAAAAGTTGAAAGAGCAGATATTAAAGAAGTTTGGGACGCTTTGGAAGAAGTAATCAAGGAACATCCGGTACTTCTTAACCGTGCTCCTACTTTGCACAGACTTGGTATTCAGGCTTTTGAACCGGTACTTGTTGAAGGAAGAGCATTAAAGCTTCATCCTCTTGTATGTACTGCTTATAACGCTGACTTTGACGGCGACCAAATGGCAGTTCATGTGCCTCTTTCTGCCGAAGCTCAGGCGGAAGCTCGAATTCTTATGCTTTCTGCAAATAACCTTTTAAAACCTCAGGACGGAAAACCTGTTACAGTTCCGTCACAGGATATGGTACTTGGATGTTATTATCTGACTTTGTGCAAACCCGGTGAAAAGGGAAGCGGAAATGTATATAAAGATGAAGAAGAAGCCCTTATGGCTTATCAAAACGGAGATGTTCATATTCATGCTCCTATCAAAGTAAGAGTTACAAGAGAGTATAAAGGGCAAACTTTTACAAAAATTATAGACGCTACTATCGGAAGAATTATTTTTAATCAGAATATTCCTCAGGATTTAGGCTTTGTTGACAGAGAAGCAAATAATTTTGAAAGAGTATGCGATTATGAAATTCCGGGAAATGTATTTAAAGGCGTTAATGAAAAAGATGACGTTGCTAAAAAGAAGCAGCTTGGCCAGATAATTGACAGATGTATTAAAATTCACGGAAGCGCAGTTACTGCCGAAGTGCTTGATAAAATGAAAGCAATGGGTTATAAATATTCAACAATAGGAGCAACTACTATTTCTGTGTTTGATATTGAAATTCCTAAAAAGAAATATGAGCTTATAGATGAAGCTGAGAAAAATGTTGAAAAAATAACTAAGCAGTTTAAGCGTGGTCTTTTAACTGAAGAAGAAAGATATAATAATGTAACTAAAACCTGGAGAAAAACAACAGACGAAGTTACTAAGGTGCTTAAAGATAATTTGGGACAGTTCAATCCTATTTATATGATGGCAGATTCAGGAGCACGTGGAAGCATGGACCAGATAAGACAGCTTGCCGGTATGCGTGGACTTATGGCAGATACAACAGGACGCGCTATTGAAATTCCTATTCGTTCAAACTTCCGTGAAGGACTCAACGTTATGGAATACTTTATTTCATCAAGAGGTGCGCGTAAAGGTTTGGCAGATACAGCTCTTCGTACAGCCGATTCAGGTTATTTGACAAGACGTCTTGTTGACGTTTCTCAGGATGTTATAATAAGAGAAGATGACTGTGGAGCAACTTCCGGTCTTGAAGTTATGGATATCAAAGACGGAAATCAGGTAATCGAACCTTTGGCAGATAGACTTATCGGAAGATATCCTGTGAAAGATGTTGTTGATCCTAAAACGGGTGAAATTTTGTGCGATACAGATACAATGATGACAGATAAGATTGCAAAATCTATTGTAAATGCAGGAATAGAAAAGGTTGAAATTCGCTCTATAATCGGATGTCAGTGTCACCAGGGCGTATGTACAAAATGTTACGGAGCAAATCTTGCAAACGGAGAACCTGTCAACAAAGGCGAGGCTGTAGGAATTATAGCGGCTCAGTCAATCGGTGAGCCCGGTACTCAGCTTACAATGAGAACTTTCCATACGGGAGGTATTGCTGGCGATGATATTACTCAAGGTCTTCCAAGGGTTGAAGAATTATTTGAAGCCCGTAAACCTAAAATTCATGCAATTTTGGTTAAAGAAGGCGGAGTTGTAAGAATTGAGAAACAGAAAAATACAAGCAAGGTATTTATAAAACAGGAAGACGGTATTGAAGAAGAGTATCAGATTCCGTTTGGATTTACAATAAAATCCGAAACAGTATATGACGGAGCAGTTGTAAACAAAGGTGATGAACTTACTGTAGGAAGCGCAAATCCTCATGACATTCTTGCTATTTTAGGCGTTAACGCCGTTGAAAACTATTTGATTCGTGAGGTTCAGAGAGTTTACAGAATGCAGGGTGTTGATATTAACGATAAGCATATTGAAGTAATTGTCCGTCAGATGATGAGAAAAGTTAAAGTTGATGATCCGGGAAGCACTGCACTTCTTCCGGGAGCAACTATAGATAAATTTGTACTTGTATCTGCAAATAATGAGATAAGAGAAAAAGTAGCTAATGGTGAAATTGATTTAAGAGAAGCTACTTATGAAAATGTACTTTTAGGTATAACAAAAGCCTCTCTTGCAACAGACTCATTCTTGTCGGCGGCTTCTTTCCAGGAAACTACCAGAGTTCTTACAGAGGCTGCAATTAAAGGTCTTGTAGATCCTCTTGTAGGACTTAAAGAAAATGTTATTATCGGTAAGCTTATTCCTGCCGGAACAGGTATGGATTGTTATTCAAATATTGATATTGAAAGCGAAAGCTTGTCAATTGCAGATGAGATAAATGAAGTTACCGTAAGTGAAGCAGTAATAACAGTTGAAGAAGCATAATTAAAAAACCGCTTGGGTTATCCCAAGCGGCTTTTTTATAAAACTATTGATTTTATATTTAGAAAATGGTATTATAAAGAAGTAGAGATACAATAATAGTTGATTGGAAAAATTATTAATTGGAGGTGATGTTTTTTAATTATTATATAAATATATATCGAAAATGGTTAAAAGAAAGGATTTTACAATGAAAAGAGAAGTAAAAAAGAAAAATTGTTTTATAGCTTTGTCGTTTGTTTAAATTTTTTCTATTTTTTTAAATTCGGTTTATGCTATTTCTTTAGGTCAGGAAAAACAAATCAAAACTATGGAACAGATTGTCAGTGAAAATCTGGTAAAAACTCAAAAAGTAGTAGTAAAAGATGCTGATACGGAAGAAGTAAAATATGAAAGAAATCTTACGTCATCTCCAAAATTGCGCACCATGTCTGCTGTTTCGGAAGATGTAACACTGGTAAGCGGTGAAAGCGCTACATATTATGATGAATATAATAATATACAAGATTTGAAAAATGCAATTATAGAAAATTATCCTGAGAAAGACAATGAGGAAGTCGCAAAAGATATTCTAAGAGCACTTGCTCAGGATGAAGATGTTATTAATTCTATAACTACTAATGAAGTTGATGTAATTCTTGATTATGAATCTGCAATGGCAGGATATTGTTTTTATTCAGTTATAGAAAATACAGGTGAAGTAAGTGAAGAAAGTATAAATAATATTACTAGTACAGAAGCATTAAATAGTAATATACAACGAAGCAATAGTAATTATTCAGCTGGGCAATTAACAACTCATCAACAAATATTAAAGGCTTATACTTGGGCAGCACATTACGGAAAAGATTCAGAAGGAAAAGAAAAATTTAACTCTTATACTACTATTCGTTGGGAAGAAGAAGATTCGCATAAATATTATGATACGATTGCTTTATCTTCAAATTCAGAATTAATAAATTATATACCTGAAAGTCCATTAAGCCCATCAATATCCGGTTATATTCAACGTTTTTATGAATGTACAAACTATAAAAAGAATGCAGGAGATGAAGGAGTTGAATGGATAGAATCTGTGGTTGATGAATCTGTAGTATATGAAGAAACAAAATTTGCTGATGGAACATATGTCAGTGATAGTAAAGATATCACTACTAAGAGAAATTATACGAATAATATATCTACAGTAACATTTTCAGCTCCATACAATATGAAATTGCCTAATTGCGGAGAACAGCATAGTTCAGATTATGATTTAAATCACGAAAAAAATAGTTATTCGACGAAATATTATGTGTCACAATGTACTAGAAGTGATGGTGAAGCAAAAACAGTTTTTCAAGGAATATATTATCATAAAGTTAAAGATTATGAGCAATATGATAATATAGAAGTAAAAGCTGATATAGGCTTTAATTTAGATGGTTTCGTTTTTGACATTGGTATAAATGCAAGCGCAGGTTTTCAATCTACTTATGTTGAAAAAGAATTTCCGACTCCGATAATTATAGCTCATTATAATAACGGAAATTTTTCTAATTGGACTACAGCTATAACTTGATGATA
>CAKTDK010000149.1 GCA_934541205.1 uncultured Eubacteriales bacterium | reverse complement strand
ATGATATACTCAGTCATATAAAAACCTATCATGAAGAAAAAAAATCTACAATACTGCTTGTATCTCATTCAATGGAAGATATAGCTAAATACTCTTCAAAGATACTTGTATTAAAAAAAGGTCAGAAAGTAATGTTTGATACTGTAAAAAATGTTTTTTCAAGAAGTGAAGAGCTTGAAGAAATGGGACTTTCAGTTCCTCAGATAACAAAAATATTTATAAAGCTTAAAAAACACGGTATTGATGCAGACACCGGAATATATACCATTGAAGACGGCAAAAAGGAAATTGTCAGACTTATAAAGGAGAGACAAAAAGAAGTATGATAAAAGATATAACTATAGGGCAGTATTTTCCCGGAGATACTTCTATACATAAAATTGACCCGAGAGTAAAAATTATATTGACTTTTGTTTATATTGTTGCTCTTTTCGTGGTGGACAATTTATTCGGTTTTATTTTGGTCGGCGCTTTTATATTGTCTGTAATTTTAATTTCAAAGCTTTCATTTAAAATTATTTTAAAAGGACTAAAACCCATAATTATGCTTGTGGCGTTTACTTCTGTAATAAATATATTTTTTACAACAGGCGATCCTTTGTTTAAAGGACTTGACTGGGGAATATTTACTCCAACAAAACAAGGACTTTATAATGCGGTATTTGTTGTTATAAGAGTAGTTTTTCTTATTATTGGTACGTCTATTTTGACATATACAACATCTCCGATTTTGCTTACGGACGGGCTTGAATCATTGATGAAGCCTTTAAAATATATAAAAGTGCCTGTGCATGATATTTCTATGATGATGACTATTGCATTAAGATTTATTCCTACATTGATTGATGAAACAGATAAGATTATGTCTGCTCAGAAATCCCGCGGAGCTGATTTTGAAACTGGAGGGCTTATAAAAAGAGCAAAAGCTCTTATTCCAATTCTTATACCTCTTTTTGTTTCTGCTTTTAGAAGGGCGGAGGATTTGGCAATTGCTATGGAATGCAGATGCTATAACGGAGGAAAAGGCCGCACAAGGCTTAAAAAATATCAGCTTGAACTTAGAGATTATGTATGTATGTTTATTATGGTTCTTCTTATGGCGGCTATATTCCTTTTAAATATGATTAAGGTATGATATTTTATGAAAAATATTTTATTAAAGCTTACTTATGACGGTACAAATTACTGCGGATGGCAGGTACAGGATAATGCTCCTTCAATTTGCGGAGAAATTACAAAAGCAATATTTAAGTTCTCGGGAGAAAATGTAAAATTGGTAGGCTGCGGAAGAACTGATTCCAAGGTTCACGCTTTAAATTATTATGCCAACTTTTTTCTTGAAAAGGATTTTGATGTAAACACTGTAAAAAATGCTTTAAATCATTTTTTGCCGTTTGATATAAGAATAAAAGAAGTTTTTGAAAAGGGTATGGATTTTAATTCAAGGTATGACGTTAAAAGTAAAGAATATATTTATGTTATTGATAACGGCAGCTTTCAAAATCCTTTTTTTATAAATAAAGCTTTTTATTATAATAAAAATATAGATATGGAGCTTCTTGCAAATGCATGTAAAAAATTTATAGGAACCTATGATTTTAAAGCTTTTATGGCGGCGGGAAGCAGTGTAAAAGATACTGTCAGAACTGTTTATTCCTGCGATATAAAAAAAGACGGGGATAAAGTTATTATGTCTTTTTGCGGCAATGGTTTTTTATATAATATGGTCAGAATAATGGCGGGTACTTTGATATTTGTAAATGAAAAGAAAATAAAAATTAATGAAATTGAGGATATTATAAAAAGTAAAGACAGAAAAAAAGCCGGAAAAACACTTCCCGGTTGCGGACTTTATTTAAAAGATGTAAAATATTGATTTATTTTTTGATTTATTATATACTATATGAACGAAGAGGTGAAAAGAGTTGGAAAACAAAAGCGTTGGTATTATAAAAAAAATCAGATATGCTGTAATTATTATTCTTATTTTATTTATATGCGTTTTTGTTGTATTAAATAAAGACGAGATAAATATGGATAATTTTAAACGCATAATGGCTCAATTTGATTTTGCTTTTTCAACTTCTTCTTCTGTTTCCGATAAAATAGATTTTAACGCCCAAAGTACAAATAAGTATTCTGTTTATAAAAACGGTTTTGTATCTTTAACTGAAGAAGGTCTTAAAATATACGATAAAACCAATAATATGCTTTTTAATTATAAAAAGAACTTTTCAAACCCTGTTTTACTAACTTCGAAAAAATATTGTTTATGCTATGATTTCGGAAGTACCGGATTATATGTTACAAATTCTTTTGCAAATGTATTTGAAAAAACTTTTACCGGAAATATAAGTTTTGCTGTTTTAAATGATGACGGTTATTTTGCCGTTATTACAAAAGAATCGGGATATAAATCCGTTATGAGAGTATACAATAAAAATCTTGAAGAACAGCTTACTGTTTCTCTTTCGGAAAAATATATTGTTTATGCTTCACTTTCTGAAAATTCAAAATCTATTGCATATATTACTTTATCAACAAAATCAGGGGAACCTGTCTATGAAGCGAATTTGCTTATGCTTGACAAAGAAAGTCCTTCATTTACTGTTGCTATGCCGGAAAGCATTGTTGGAATAAACTTTGTTAACGGCAATATAAATGTTATTGGAAAAAATAATATGTTTTTATTAAATTCTGACGACGGCAGTATTAAAAAAGAATATAGTTATGAAGGACGCACGCTGAAATCATTTAGTAAAGCTTCAAAATTTACTGTTCTTAATTTTGAAAGCGTAGACAAATCTGAAAAATATCAGATAGATTTTGTAGACGGCAATATGGCAAAATTATCGCAGATAAATCTGGATAAGGAAATTTACGATATTTCTGTAAATGAAGATAAATGCGCTGTGCTTTTTAAAGATAATTTAGATATTTATAATATAGTAAACGGAAATCTTAATAAAACTATGCTTCTTGATCAAAGTTACAGGGAAGTTTTGCTAAATGATCAAAATGATTTTTTTCTTATTGCAAGCGAGTCGGCAATTCAAAAAAACATAGATGAAATAGGAGGGTAATTATGAATTATATTTTGGATATAATAGTAGTTGGAATAATTTTATTATCTGTTATTTTGGGTATGAAAAAAGGACTTGTAAAAATGCTTTTGGATTTAGCGGGAATAGTTATAGCGCTGGCTGTTACTTATGCTCTTGTAAATCCGGTATCGGAGTTTGTTTGTAATAAGTTTGTAATAACCCCTATGGCAAAAAGCGTTGTGAACACTATTACTTCCGGAAATGAAAACGCAGATATTTCTGCAGTGGTGTCTTCAAGTCCGGACTTTTTAGATGATATTTTAAAAACCTTTAATATTAATATGGATGAACTTAAAACTATTACAGAAAATAATAAAAATGCTCCGGCAGCAGATAAAAATCTTCTAATAGGAAAAGAGATTGTAAGACCTGCTGCAAAATCGGCTTCATATACAGGGACATTTATTGTTTTGTTTGTTCTTTGTTTAATTGCGGTTAGAATTGTTTCAAAATTGGCAAAATTTATAAATAAAATACCTCTTATAGGTTCCTTTAATAAAGGCGGAGGGGCGTTGCTTGGACTTGTTGCGGGAATAATTGCGGTTTTTGTTTTTGCAAATATAGCAAAAGCCGTTTCATATACAAAAGCTGCTTCAAATGAAGATTTTATTTTCAATGAAGCTAATATTCAAAATACTGTTGTTTTTAAACATATATATAATTTTAAAGTGTTTGATTATGTAATGAATTTTACAGAAAAAGAAATTAATTAAAAAGGAGTAAAAGTATGCTTTGCAGCAGATGTAATAAAAGAGTAGCGGTAGTTTTCATATCAAAGATGGAGAACAATCAGCCGAAAAATGTAGGCTATTGTATAAAATGCGCTAAAGAATTGGGGATTGCTCCCGTTGATAAACTTATGAACGATATGGGAATTTCCGAGGATATGCTTGAAGAAATGGAAAATCAATTTTCAGATATTGTAGACAGCGAGGAATTTGAAGGAATGACTCAAACTTTTCCTTTTTTAAATAATTTTCAGAAAAATCAGTCTTCCGGTGAAGAAAAAACAGATACAAAACAAAAAGGAAAACAGAAAAAAGAAGAAAAAAAATCTGAATATAAGTTTTTATCGGGTTATTGTACAAATTTAAATCAACGAGCGGCAGAAAAAAAGCTTGATAAAATTGTTGGAAGAGAAAAAGAAACAGCAAGAGTAATTCAAATTTTATGCCGCCGTCAAAAAAATAATCCTTGTCTTATAGGCGAACCGGGAGTTGGAAAAACAGCTGTTGCCGAAGGACTTGCAATAGCTATAACCGAAGGAAAAGTTCCTGAAAAATTAAAAGATAAAGAAATTTATTTGGTAGATTTGGCAGCTATGGTTGCGGGAACTCAGTTCAGAGGACAGTTTGAAAGCAGATTAAAAGGACTTGTTTCCGACGTTATAAAAAAAGGAAATGTAATACTTGTTATTGATGAAGTTCATAATTTGGTAGGTACAGGCGATTCGGAAGGATCTATGAGCGCGGCAAATATTTTAAAGCCCTCTCTTTCGAGAGGAGAAATACAGGTTATAGGTGCAACTACTTATAACGAGTACAGAAAATATATTGAAAAAGATGCTGCACTTGAAAGAAGATTTCAGCCTGTAAC
>CAKTDK010000148.1 GCA_934541205.1 uncultured Eubacteriales bacterium | reverse complement strand
GCCTTACAAAAATCACAACAATCCGGCTATAGCTATTGAAATAATGAAAAAGCTTCATACAAAGGAGAATTTCGATGATTGAGTGTGTAAAAATTGAACGGGCAGCTGCTACTTGGAATATATATGGTAATATAATATCCCTTCCGTATAGGAATGATATGGGTGTCGATACAACTAAAGCTGTTATAAAAGAGTATATTTCAGCTTTGAAAACGGGTGCATATAAAACAGATAATTATGTATTGTGCAATACTTTTACAAAGCTGGGTGGAATAGCATTTGTAAAAATCGGGTATGTGACCGATAAGGAAAATTTTGTTTTAATGTTTAGGCATTATACAGAAAAATTTATTGATAAATGGTTTTTAAACAATAAGCGCATTCATTCAAAAAATGTCGGTATTGGACATGTCTTTGAAGAGATGCTGAGCAACAAGATGTTTAATATAAATTATAACTTTATGTATATATTGGATGATAAATTAATAGACAGTACGATGTTTGTGAATTTAGTAAATGAAATATTTATTGAAAAATGTACCGTAGTTTTGACAAACATCATGGAGACCGGAAAACCAATATTGCCAATTGCAATAAAAATAGGGTTGATAAAAGTATATAAATGCTTTTTGAATATTTGGGATTTGACAGAAAAGTATATAAAAGGCGAAGCATCAAAATTCACGGAGCAACGTGAAATTATAACTATGCGCAAATTGCAACATAAACTTTTTGGCAGAGCGATGGACTATAGAGAATACTCAAATTTATGGGAGCTTCTTAAAAGTATTGTATCAGCAGAGTATGATTTACAATGTAAAAAATTTATTCGGGAAAATATTAAACACTTGGATTTGAAAAAAGATGTATGGATTTTTTATCAATTAAGAGGTGTCTCGCTTATATATAATAAATCCGATTTTTCAACTATAAATAAGCCTTTTTTGAAAATAGAAATTAAAAGCTATATAAGATACAGGTTTATAAGCAATCCTAATATAAACAATAGCGCTTTTAGTGACATATTAAAGTGTATTGAAATTTTGCTGAATAACAATCCCAATATAGAGTACATGGCTGATATAGACATAGTTGATATAGAAAGGCTCTATGAGTCTTTAGAAAGTGTTGATACAATAAAAAACGGAAGAAAGAAAAGCCCACTGAATACAATGAATATATTTTATCAAATGCGTGATTTTGTAAGATACCTTATGGGCGAAAACAGGGATAAGGTATTAAAGACACCAAGACCACAACAAAATATATTTGAAAATTATTCTTTTGTAAATTCTGATTCTTTCAGAAATAATACAAAAATTATTCCGGAATTCGTTGTTGAAAGTTTAAAAAAATATTGTGTTGAACTGCCCAAACCATATGATTTGTTGTTTAAAATATATATACATACGGGACTCAGAGCCAAAGAGATTGCACTTCTTGAGTATGACTGTATAGAACCGTCCAAATATGAAAATACAGTACAGCTTAAGTATAGAATTTATAAAACAATGATCGCTTATAGAAAATCAGGATTGAGCGAATACAGACGGCTTCCGATATCGGCAGAGTTAGGAAAAGAAATCTTGCTGCAAATAAGCAATACAAAAGAATACAGAGAGAAAACAAATTTGCCATACATATTTTTGAAAAATGGAAAAAGTCGTATAGTGATAGCTGATACGGGTTATTTGAGCGTTTTGGTAAATAATTTGATAAGCAAACATAATATATGTGATGAAAATGGCGACTTATGGCACTTTACAATAAGACAGTGCAGAAAAACAATAGCGGTGACACTTATTGAAAATGGTGCAAGTGTTGATGAAGTGGGATATTGGTTGGGGCATCTTGGCAAAAATAATACCATGAAATATTATGCAGAAGTTAGGCAAAATAAGCTTTCGGAACTGAACACTCGGTTTTTTAGGCAAAAATTTGACTTGCTTATCTCACGGGAACAGCTAACGCAATTTTCAGAAGAAGAAAGAAAACTTTTGTATGTTGATTTTTGCATGGAGCAAAGAAGGGTTGAATTAGGATTTTGCTTGCAGAAGGTTGCAGATGGTGGTTGTACAAACAGAAACAGTCTATATAACTGCGTTAATTGTAAAAATCTTTGTACAGGGAAAAAATACTTACCGTATTGGAGAGAATTGTTAGAAGAACAGAGTGTTATTGTAGAACGATTGCTTGCAATATATGATTCGGAAGGAGTTACAGACTATACGGAATATAAAGAGTATAAACAAGAAGTGTTTTTGAAAAATTGTTATGAGAACATTGTAAATGCAATTGAAACAGCGGAGGGAATAGAATGAGTGGAGTAGAATTAGCAATTATGCCAAGCTATGAAGAATATCAAAAGGGCAGATATATTGAATATATAGAAAGTTTAGGTACGAATATTGATTTTAATAACGATAAGTGGATATGCAATAAGAAAAAACGCAATTTTACGGAAGATGATAGTTGTGTCACTTTGTATTTCACGAAAATAAAGTCGAAGTATAAAGATATGGTAAAATACTTTGCTATTATTCGTTTATTACATGATGTGGGAATAAGAAGAGTAAAACATAACGTATTTGCTATATCCGAATTTTTGGATTTTATTGAAGATAATCTTTTAGTTGACTACAATACCGCTGCCAGATATAAGGCATATTTAGATTCGTTGGGATTATCAGAGGTAACTCTTCACGGAAAATGGAGTAGTGTAAACAAATTTTTAGAGGTAATGAACGGATATGAAGGGCATAGATTTAAAATGGCATTTGCTGAGAATCCGTACAATTCTCATAAAAAACTTGATTACAAATACATACCGGATAAAGTAGCTGAACAACTGGATAATGTATTCTATAATGCTGATATTGATGAAACGGTAAGGTGTATATATTGGATACTCAGACTGATTCCGTCAAGAATCAGTGAAGTGCTAAATATGAAAATTGACTGTTTAAAACCTTATAACGGACATTATTGTTTGTTTATTCCTTCATGGAAACAAAACGGAGGACGTAAAGCTCCTATTATGCGATGTATTCATATTGAAGATGAGGGCATGGGAAGATTTTTAATCGGTTTGATAAAAAAGCAGCGGCAAATGGCTGATGAATTTCAGAAGTATATGCCGGAAAACAGTAAAGGTGCTTTATTTACATACAGAATTATTAATCATATGCCCGATGGCGCTAAAAATCTGACAAACCAATATAGAGTAATCAAATGGCCGGCAATATCGGAAAAATTAAGCGCAATCTGTAAAGGGTATAGAGTAGTTGATGAAAATGGGAACATATATAAAGTTACCACACATCAATTCAGACATAATGGAGTAACAGATCGACTTGAAAAGGGATTTACGATTGAACAGATTACTGATATGACAGGACATCATGGAAGCACAATGCTGCTTGATGCATATTCACACTTGAATTTAAAACCGGAAACGATCAATAAGGTGCAGAATGCTGTTATTGACGAAATAGAAAAGGATTATTCAGTCTTTAATGGACAAGTTCTTGATATGGATGAAAAAACAGAAGCAGGAATAATCAGAAATGTGCGTGCTCATAAGGTAAGGGGTGGAATATGCAGAGATATAACCGGTTGTAAAAGTGATATGATGAATTGTTTGGAGTGCAAATTCTTTATGCCTGATATAAATCAAATAGAATATTATAAAGAGCAAATTGAGCTGTGGCGACAGAAAGCAGATAGATTTAAATCTATCCCTATGATAAAAGCAAATGCTGAAAGAAATATAAATCTATATAAAAATGTTATCGCTAAAATAACGAGACAATAAAATTTTTGTTGTATTTGTATTGACTTTTGTACTTATTTGATATATAATATAGGTACAAAAGTAACAGGAGGAGACAATGAATTATTTTGAACTACTTAAAAATTTGATAGTTGAAAAGAACGGATTTGTTGTCACATCCGATTTAACGGAAAGAGGCATTCCCAGAGAGTATCTAAGGCGAGCTGTTAGTCAAGGAATTCTTGAAAAGATTGATAGAGGGGCATACATTGCCCCGAATACAATTGATGATGATATGTATCGCTTGCAAATGCGCTTCAAATCGATTATATATTCGCATGATACGGCATTGTATTTTAATGGTCTGAGTGACCGAGATCCTATTGAATATACAGTTACTGTGTATTCGGGATATAGAACCACAAAATTAAAGGAAAATGGGTTAAAAGTGTTTTCTGTTCAAAAGGACTTACTTGATGTAGGTGTAATAAGAAAGCATACTGCATTTGGGCATGAAATACAGGTTTATAATTCTGAAAGGGCATTGTGTGATTGCATTAGAAATCGTAATCAGATGGATATAGCAATAATAACAGATGCATTAAAGAGGTATACTGCCAGCAAACAGAAAAACATTCCGCTTCTTATGAGATATGCGGAAATGTTTAAGGTTGATACGATACTTCGGGGATATTTAGAGGTGCTGTTATGAATTCATCAACACAATTGAAAGCATTGATTAGGAATATGTCAAAAGATAAAAAGATTAATGCACAAATATTACTAAGAAACTATATGTTGGAGAGGCTTTTGGAAAGAATAGCAGTTTCAAAATATAGGGATGAGTTTATTCTTAAGGGCGGAATGCTTGTAGCAGCAATGGTAGGTATAGATACTCGTTCAACGATGGATATGGATGCAACAATCAAGGGACAAGCA
>CAKTDK010000147.1 GCA_934541205.1 uncultured Eubacteriales bacterium | reverse complement strand
GGGCAGCACTTTGCGGAGGCAGAGCATATTCATTGCTTAAAAACTTTTATGCTGAGATTTTTGGTTATATAAAAAAGTTGACGGATACAGATGTTTATAGAATAATGAACGACATGTTAAAAGATGCAAATGAAAGTTCTTTTACGGTTGACACACGCTTTGCCGGTACAAGATTAAATTCTGAAATATCGGGAGGAATATCCGGGATAACGACCGAAAATTTCACACCGTCAGCTCTTACATATGGTGTTCTTGGCGGAATAGCAGATGAGCTTTTGAACATGTATAACCAAATGGGCACTGTTAAGAAAGGTATTGTTGGGTCGGGTAATGGAATAAGAAAAAACAAAGCTCTTATTAAAATCTTCGAAGATAAATTTGATGCGAAGATGAAAATTCCGAAACATCTTGAAGAAGCAGCAGTAGGTGCGGCTATGTTTGGGTTGATTTCATGCGGTGAGTTTAAAAACTTTGACGACATCAAAAAAATTATTTCTTATCAATAGCATAAGAATGAATAGGCCAAAGAATAGAAAATATGCAGTATCTTTATGATTAAAAAATTATTATAAAATATATAGAAAAATATGCAGGAGGGTGATTAAAAGTGATATCGGAGCCCATATTTTTTGAAAGAAACAGAGTGGGGCGTGTTTACAGCGGAGGCAAACTTTTTGCTGATTTTTTCGGCGATGAAGCTAAAGATGGTTTCTTACCCGAAGAATGGATTGCTTCACAGGTTAAGGCGATAAACAAAAAAATGTCTGATAAATATGAGGGCATTTCAAAAATTAAAGACAGCAATGTTTATTTTGATGAACTCCTAAAAAATCACAGTGATGAAATGCTGGGGAAAAAGGGAAAAATGCGTATACTCGTAAAAATTCTTGACAGTGCGGTGCGGTTGCCGGCTCAGGCGCATCCGGATAAGATTTTTTCAAGAAAATACTTTAATTCGGAATACGGAAAAACAGAGAGTTGGATTGTTTTGGGAACGCGTCCGGGGGCAAAAATCTATTTTGGTTTTAAAGACGGTGTAGATGAGAAAATGTTTTCTGAGGCAATTGATGCAAGTATAAGCGATAAAAATGCTATGGAACATCTTATGAAATACGTTGAGCCAAAAGTGGGTGATGTGTTTTTGGTGCCGGCAAAGACAATACATGCAATTGGCGCAGGATGCCTTATTCTTGAAGTGCAGGAACCTACAGATTTTACAATTCAACCGGAACACTGGTGTGCAGATTATAAGCTTGATGATAGCGAAATGTATATAGGTCTGTCAAAAACTGAAGCAATGGAGTGCTTCAGTTTTGATAAAGCACCAAATCCTAAAATTATTCCAAAAACAGTTTTTGAATCGAGTAGCGTTAAAGTAGAAAGCCTGATCAAACCCGAAAACACCGACTGTTTCGTTATAAATCGTATTACTGTATCAAATGGGGAGTACATCATTAACACAAAAGAAAGCTATGGAGTATATATTGTTACGGATGGGCATGGCAAATTGAATGGTAAAAACTATTGTAAAACAATAAAAAAAGGAGATTATTTTTTTATGCCGGCCTCGCTTATGGGAAATTTTTCATTTACCGGAAATCTCGAAGTTGTTGAATGCTTTTGAGTGTAATGTCAGAGGTGAGATTATGATAATATTGCAAAATGATAAATGTAAAGTAAAAATCAGTGAGGTGGGAGCAGAACTTAAGAGTATGTTTTGCGATGCTACGGAATATATATGGCAGTCATGCGATGAAATTTGGAACAGTTCATCACCGTTGCTGTTTCCTATATGCGGCGGATTAAAAGACGATAAGTATAAATATAATGGCAAAGAGTATGTATTGCCCAAGCACGGTTTTGGAAGAAATGTAAAATTTATCACTGAATATGTTGACAATGAAAAAGTGATTTTAACACATAAATCAAATGATACGACAAAACTCTCTTTCCCGTTTGATTATGAATTAAGAATAATATATACGCTAAAAGAGAAATCACTCAGTGTAGTGTATCAGGTTGATAATGTTTCGCAAGATGCAATGTATTTTTCGATAGGGGCACATGAAGGATATTACACACCGGAAGGAATAGAGGATTATGATGTGGTGTTCCCTAATGCAGAGATATTAAATTCATACATTTTATATGGCAACATTCTTTCGAATCAGACAATACCCATTATCAAAGAGAGTACGGTTTTACCTCTTTATGAAAAATACTTTACAATAGATGCTATGGTTTT
Source organism: uncultured Eubacteriales bacterium (assembly GCA_934541205.1). Lineage (GTDB taxonomy): Bacteria > Bacillota > Clostridia > Oscillospirales > RGIG7773 > RGIG7773. The sequence continues at coordinate 2,476 of CAKTDK010000147.1, read as the reverse complement.
TAAAGACTTGAAATCAAAATCTGCTATCTTAAGAAACAGAAAAAATGGGAAAGCAATAAAGCTTGATTTTGATTTTGCCCCGTATTTTTTGATATGGCACAAACCCAATGCACCGTATATATGCCTTGAACCTTGGGCAGGACTTCCGGATACTGTAGAGTCAGATGGTGATATTGCAAAAAAAGAGGGAATAATACACTTGGATAAAGGACAATCATATAGAGCTGAACATACAATTACAATTTTGTAAGCTTTATATAAATATACACACATATCTTTTCTCTTTTTGCACTTGTGATATATATAAATAGTATAACACAAATCGAGTAAAAACTCAAACAAATCGTAATTTTTGCATATAAAAAAGTAAAAAAAAAAAGAAAAGAAAGCGGTATTAAAAAATGATATACTATAAATATAACAGATGAGAAAAAGTCGTTGTAACTGAGATGAGGGAAAAAATATAGCTGTCATTTAGCGCTTTTCATCTGCATACGCGCTGAGATTTTGGACGGCAGAAGGGAAAATATTATGTTTTTTACAGAAGAAAGAATCCGCACAATATGCGAAACTTTGAAAAAATACATTTATTCGGAACCGATTTATATAGACGGTTTTGAATATACTGAATGTGATTATAAACATGAAAATAATGCTATGCCGGATGGTGAATGGCTGTTATTCAGCGAGGGACAGCGATTTAAAGGGATAGATAAGCATTATTGGTTTAAAGGGAAATTTAAAACACCTCCTGCTGAAGAGGGTAAGAATATTCTGTTTAAACTGGTAACCGGCAGGGAAAATGGATGGGATGCGACGAATCCGCAATGCATTGTATATTTGAACGGAAGGGCTGTTCAGGGGCTTGATACAAATCATACCACCGTTTTGCTGGAATTTGACAAGGAGTATGATATAAGTATATATCTTTATTCCGGGATGGTTGAGGGATATTTTGAATTTATTCCGCAGCTTGTTATGGAAGATGAGAAAATCAAGCATCTTTATTATGATTTAATGGTTCCGTGTGACACGGCACATTGTTATGAAAAAAGTAATCCCGATTACATAACGATTATGAAACAGCTTGATCTTGCAGTAAATATTTTAAATTTAAATAAACCTCTAAGTAAAGAATTTTATGCAAGTGTTGATGAAGCTATAAAATTCATATACGATAATTTTTATAACAGCCCGGTATGTGGAAAGACAGATGCAACGGTAAACTGTATAGGTCATACACACATTGACATCGCATGGCTTTGGACGGTTGAGCAGACTAAAGAGAAAGCTCAGCGCAGCTTTTCAACTGTTGTCAACATGATGAAACAATATCCCGAATACAAGTTTATGTCTTCACAGGCTGTTTTGTATAAATATGTAAAAGAATATTTGCCTGAGATTTATGCTGAAATTAAAGAACTTGTAAAGCAAGGCAGATGGGAAGTTGAAGGAGCCATGTATGTGGAGGCAGACTGTAACTTAACTTCCGGAGAAAGCCTTATAAGGCAGATAATGTTCGGCAAAAGATTTTTCAGAGAAGAATTTGGAGTCGACAGCAAAGTGCTGTGGCTTCCTGATGTATTTGGCTATAGTGCTGCATTGCCGCAAATATTGAAAAAATGTGGTGTGGAAAAATTTGTTACTTCAAAAATCAGCTGGAACGAATTTAATAAAATGCCGTATGATACATTTATGTGGGAGGGAATAGACGGAACAGAAATATTTACCGATTTCCTCACAGCAAGGGATTTATATAAAAATGAGGAATGGGATGTATGTACTACATATAATGGATATATCAGACCGCGCCAGGTTTTAGGGACATGGAACAGATACCAGCAGAAGGAATACACAAACGAAACAATCATTACATTTGGTTTCGGAGATGGCGGCGGCGGCCCTACAATTGATATGCTTGAACAACAGCGCCGGCTAAAGTACGGTATGCCGGGATTGCCTAAGACAAAGATTGAAAAGGCGGGCAAGTATCTGGACAAACTGTATGATGACTTTATCTCAAACGGAGAAAAACTGCGTCGTCTGCCCAAGTGGGTAGGTGAACTTTATCTGGAGCTTCATAGAGGGACATACACATCAATCGCGAAAAATAAACGAAACAATAGAAAAAGTGAGATTTTGTACCAAAATCTTGAGGCTTTATGTATAATGGATAGTTTTATCAATAAAGAAAGTTATCCCCAACGTGAGATTAACAACGCATGGGAAAACATTCTTTTAAATCAATTCCATGATATAATACCGGGCTCTTCTATAAAAGAAGTATATGATAACACTGATATTGAATATGCGAAAATTCTTTCGAATGGACATAGCATCATGGAAAGTAAGCTTAAAAGTATTGCAAATGAAGTCAACACAAACGGAGGGGCTTTAGTTTATAATCCTTTATCATTCAATACAGACGGTTACATAACACACGACGGAAAGACGGTAGAAGTCAAGGATGTTCCGT
>CAKTDK010000146.1 GCA_934541205.1 uncultured Eubacteriales bacterium | reverse complement strand
ATATAAATGTGTTTTTTTATATTTGTTAACAATAAAAAATGTCATAATGTCAAAAAAACAGTAAAAATATGTACAACTTGTACAAAAACCGACATTAGTATTTATATAAATATACAAAATGAATAATATTTGTTACAAAAACTTTGAGATTTTTTTAAAAAAGGCTTGCTATTTATTTAAGAATTTATTATAATGAGAACAAAGTTAATAAGTTGTTACAAACTTGTTGACTAAAAAAGTGTTTTGGATTTGAAATGGTATAATAATCAAATAATTAAGATTATGATTTATATGAGATTATTTGATTGTTTTTTTCAAATCTTTAATACAAAAGATTAAATTATTTTTTAAGGAGGTTTTCTTTGATGAAAAGACCTATTGCTCTTTTACTTGCATTTGTAATGGTTTTGTCCTGCCTTGCAACCGTTACATTTGTTAGTGCGGCTGAGCCTGCTCCTGTTATAAAATGGACAGACACAGCTCCGAATATGACTGTTTTTAACGAAGCAGAGTGGTCTAATGCAAACACCGAAGATCTTAAATATGGAACCGGTGTTGTTGGAGCACAACTTAAAACTATGTGGGATGGAACTAATATCTACATAGCGGTAATTACAAACGATAAGACAAAAACTCCGGGTGGTAATGCTTTGGATGACTGTGATGGCATGCAGATATATTGGTCATCTGACGGATCCGATCTTGCTGGATGGGATGCGGCAAGTAATCCTTGGGGTGCTAGATCATGGTGGGAACTTCAGAGTGATTATTCATATAATAACGGTATATCAAGCGGAGGAACTCTTAAGGGTGAGAATTTTCCTGCTGTAGGAGCGATAAGTAATGTTGATTTTTCTCAAGAAGCTGAGAGAGGGGCAATACTTCTTCTTACAATTCCTACTGAATCGTATTTAGGTAAAACTTATGTCGGCGGTGATAAAGTAGGTATGGCACTTACTTATGCCGATGCAGCGGCTGAAAATAAAGTCGACATGGTTCATTGTATGAGTACAGCAAACGGTTGGACATCAGATATTAACGCTGGTAAAAACAACATTTATGTTCTTGAAAGCGAACCTGTTGTATCTGAGCCAACCGGTGAACCGGAACCTACAGCCGAACCTGAACCGACTCCTGAAACTCCTGAAACTCCTGTAATTTCTTATACAGAAACTGCACCGACTTTGACTTCATTTGTTGAATCAGAGTGGCCAGCATTTACAGCAGCTGCTACTTCATCTCCTCGTTCATACGCATTTATGTATGATAACGACAGACTTTACATAGCTGTTAAGACTGAAGACGTTACAATAAATAATCCGTATTTATGGTATGAGGGTGATTTCTTCCAGTTCTATATGAATATGAATTCTACTGTAGTTGCTGACGGCTTTAACACAGCTTCATTGGCAAATGCTGCAAGAATCACATTTGACAGATATTTGAATGATTATGTTTTAACAGACGGCGGACCTATAACAAAAGGTACAGCTTGTAAAGCTACATTTACAAGAGGAACAGATTATGACTTCTATGCTGAAGGAACTACATCTGAAGCAGCAGTTGGAGTATTCGCGTTTAATTGGGAATACTTCGGATTGACAGCAGATGATATAGTTGAAGGCATGGATCTTGTTCTTGATGTAGAATATGGTGATGCAGGATCATTTGATGCTGAACCTATTGCATATAAATTAGGCACTAAACCTGCTGAACCGACTTCTGAACCTACAGTACCATTAGGAAAAGGGATTACTAAGGTTACAGAGGCTCCTTCAATGGAAGTATTTGATGAAACTCAGTGGACAGAATTTACTCCATTTAGCGTAAAAGAAGGAACTAATGACATCGGATACTCAATGGTATGGGATGACGAAGCTCTTTATATGGCAGTTAAGACAGGAGATACTACTAAAAATGCGGATCCTTCCGGCGCAGGCGGAACAGCTGACGGATTCTATATTACTTTCTCCGGTCTTGGTGAAGAATTTGATTACGATAATATACTAAACATTCCTAATGCGGGAAGATTTTATATTGAAAGAGCAGATTCAGCAGATCCTGATTCTCTTGCAATTGATTTCTCATCCGGCGGTACAGTTCATGGAAGCGCTATAGGAGATACTGATATTCAGAATACTACTATCAACGCAGTTGATTCTGAAGAAGGCGCTATTTATCTTATGAAAATGCCTTGGGCTGATTTCTTCAATGTTGAAGCAAGAAATATCGGCGATAAAGTAGGTATTGATGCAATTTATTTTGACGGCGCAGACAGCGGCGACAAAGCTTATACAATGAAAGATGCTGGATTAGTAGATGACTGGGGTGCTGACATTTCAGCAGCTAACGGAAACGTATTTACTTTGCTTGATGAAAATGCACAGTACAAACAGTTCCTTGGTTATACTGAAAAAGCTCCTACAACTACAGCTATTGTTGACAAAGAATGGCCTGCATTTAAGGCATTTTTCGATCAGACTTACGGTACATCTTACTCAATGATGTGGGATGACAATAATGTATATGTAGCATTTAAGTCTACAGATATAACAATTGACGAAGGTAGCTGGAGTGCAGGCGCAGGCGACTATTTTATGTTGTCTTTCAATCCGGCAAGTCTTGATACTGCTGAACAAGGAGACGGAACAACTGATCACGGTGTACAGGTATTCTTTGAAAGAAAAGCTGATAACACTTGGGCAGTATCTTCAAGATTTAAAGGTACTAAGGTAGGTTCTGACGAACTTATAAAAGCTTACTTTGCAGGTGCAGAAGGAACTCCTGTTGAGGCAATATTTGCTATTCCTCTTAAAGAATATTTCGGACTTGAAGAAGCTCAAATTAAAAACGGTATGCCGTTTAATTATCAGCTTATTCATAACTTTAAGTTTGCAGACGGCGGATATTCATATGGTCCGGTAATCGCAGACAGCTTCAAGGGTAAAGAAGAAACCCCGGTTGGTCCGGTTGATCCCTCAAAAGCTTTGAGATTTATTGAAGAAGCACCTACTTTAGGAAATGCTATTGTTAAATCAGAGTGGCCTGAATTTACTCCTTGGGGGGTTAATAAGAACGGCAACAACGCTGCTTATGCAATGCAGTGGACAAAAGATAAACTTTATGTTGCTATTGATACAGATGATACTACTATAGAAGAAGGCAGTTGGGGTGCTGGTGATACAATAGTTGCAATGTTTAATCCTCTTGTAGGCGGCACAATACAATTGACAAGTATGGATCCGGAAATGAATCCGTATGCTTACAGAATGGTATTTTATCGCCAGGCTGATGGAAGTTGGGTAGTAGAAAATCCGGATATGGATTCTTATTCTTCTAATTATAAAGGATCTAAAGCTGTAGATATTACTACAGGTGAAAACGCTAATGTTAAAGCTTATGGCGTAACAGATGAAAATGGTCATGCTCAGTTTATAGCTGAAATTGACTGGAGCGTATTTGGACTTAAACCTACGCAGGTTGGAGATAATATGAAACTAAGCTATGGTTTCTATTATACATTCTGGGATACTTCATATGCGACAGATTTCTCAAGCTATTTAGACGCATATAAAACTATGGAAGAAAAAGTTCTTACAGGCAGCGGAACTGAATCAGATTCGGGAGATCCTATAGGACCTGAAGTGCCCACTGAACTTCCGACAACTCCTGAACCTACAGATCCTCAGTTTGAAGATTCACAGTTCTGGAAAGTAAGCGGTTTAGAGTTTACTGACGACGGTATTGATTACAACAAATGGCCTTTATTCAGAAAATTCAAAAAGAATATTGATAATAACATTAACTTCTACTCATATTCATGGGATGAAGAAGGTATAAATATCGGTATACTTACATCAGACTATACATCTACTAAATATACAAGCGAATCAGATGTTTCATCTAACTGGTGGATAGGTAAAGGCGATTCATTCTATATTCAGATTGACCCATTAAACGAAGGTATTAAAGATTCAGGCGGTTATGGAGCAGGAACTGACCATGCTGCAAGAATAGCTCTTTGCAGACTTGGTGATGATGAGTGGATGTCCTGGGCAGAAGCAACTCATATCAACGGTACTCTTGTTGCTCCTGGTGCAATTACTGATGATATGTATACTATTAAATCCACTAAGAATGAACAAGGTTACTGGGAATATCAGATTAAGATTAAATGGACATATTTCGGAATTGAAGAACTTCCGTCAATGGCTATGGGTGACGCAGCAGGTATTACAGTTTGTTATGTAGATGGTTCATCACCTCCTGTTGGAACATATGGTGACAGAGCTTGGTCAGTAAGTGATGGTAATGCTGGTTTTTCAAATCCTGAAATACTTCCTTATGTAGATGATGAAGTATACTATACAATTAATGCTTCAGCAGGCGATAACGGAAGAATTTCTCCGAGAGGAGAGCAGATGGTTGCAGAAGGCGACAACGTTACATTTAGACTAATTCCTGACGATGGATTTGAAGTTGACAAAGTTCTTGTTGACGGTGAAGAAGTAACATTTGAAGGAACAACATATACTTTTGAAAATGTAACTGAAAATCATACTATTAATGTTACATTTAAAGAAATCGGTGCAGGTCCAATAGATCCGCCAACAGATGAGCCAACAGACGAACCTAGCGGCGAGCCAAGCGGAACAGTAACAGTAGAAGCAGACGACAGCATAGCATCAGCAGTAATTGAAGGAACGAATATAACAATCAAACCAGCAGCAG
>CAKTDK010000145.1 GCA_934541205.1 uncultured Eubacteriales bacterium | reverse complement strand
GCTTTTCTTCAACAGCCACTCAAAACACACAACTAATTACCGATGTAGACGATCTTAAATCCGCTGTAAACTCTCTTGTTGCAGGGGGCTCTACAAATCATGCCGACGCTTTTACAGCAGCTATCCAACTTTTCGACCCAAATTCTTCAAACACTAAAGTAATGGTTATGTTCACAGACGGAAAAACTACTGCTGGAGCAGACCCAGCTCCAATAACGGCTGCTGCAAAAGCTCAAGGAATTATTATTTACTGTATCGGACTTTCAGGAAACGGAGGAATTGATGAGCAAGCGTTAAATACCTGGGCTTCCTCTCCTCCTTCAGCTTATGTAGCAATTACACCAAACGATGAAGAATTAGAAGATTTATTTGAAACCTTAGCAGAAAATATTTCAAAACCGGGAGCTACAGATATAATAATAAACGAAAAAGTATCTCAATGCTTTCAAATAGTCTCTTTATCCACACCTACAAAAGGGACGGCAAGTCTTATTGATTCCCGTTCACTTCAATGGAAAATTGACGAACTCGGCGTAAATTCAAGCGAAGGCGCCGAACTTGAATTTACTGTGCAAACTACGGGTTCATGTTCAGGAACAGTAGAGGTAAACAGCGAGATTATTTACAGTGACAATGAAGGAAATACAGTAACATTTCCATCACCGAAAATTGAAATAAACTGCAATAATGTTGTAAAACCCGAACCATGTCCTGAACCTGTAGATATAACTATCGACGGATGTGATGACACTGTGGAATTTGACGCCGGTTTTGTGGAACTTGAATCTCTCGGCCGAATTCTTAAGCTTGACGTAATTCTAAAAAATGTTTGTCCTAATAAAAGAATTGCGCTTGCAGTAATTGTCAACGAAGTAGATTCCTGCGGAAATGAACACAAACGCGGAATGAAAACTATGACTGTTCCGGCACACACAAGATCCTCATGTCAGGATGTTATTGTAAAATGTATAAAATTTGTTCTCCCGGAAGATTTGGATGTTTCAGGTACCAAAACCTCAATATGTAATAAACGTAAATTTAAAGCAAGATTTATTGCGCATTATATCGATAATGATTTTGAATGCTGTGATGATATAAAATAAATTATTTTCGGATACTGAATAACAGTATCCGATACATAAATTTTACTTAATTTTATAAAAAAATATATTGCAGTTTTTCTATATTTCTGTCAAAATAATAAAAAGGGTATTTGGAGGAAGAATTATATGAAAAACTCAATAACAAAATTCAAGTTTACAAAAACTGAAAAAAGCTGGATTTTATATGACTGGGCAAATTCCGTATATGCAACAAATATTATGGCTGCAATTTTTCCGATTTATTTTACTGCCGTATGCGGTCAGGACAACATCGGAATGCAATGGTGGGGATACGGTACTTCAATTGCTACTTTGATTGTAGCATTATTGTCTCCGCTGCTTGGAGCTATTGGAGACTATCGCGGTATGAAAAAGAAATTTTTTACTTTTTTTATGTTTTTCGGTGTAACCTGCACTCTTATAATGGCCATTTTCGATAACTGGCAAATGCTTCTTGTAGGATATGTTCTTTCATATATCGGATATGCGGGCTCTTGTCTTTTTTATGATTCTTTTCTCACTGACGTTACTGCAAATGATCGTATGGATAAAGTTTCTTCATGGGGATACGCTATGGGATATATAGGCGGAAGCACTATTCCTTTTTTGATTTCTATAGGCATTCTTCTTATAATGGGAATGGATAACCCTATCGCTGTAAAAATTACTGTCGTTTTAACTTCTGTATGGTGGGGAATTTTCAGTATTCCAATGCTTAAAAATGTACATCAAAAATATTACCTTGAAGCGCCTAAAAATCTTATCGATACTACCTTTTCTCATATCGGAAAAACCTTTAAAGATATTATAACAAATAAAGGACTTTTATTTTTTATGTTAGCCTATTTTTGTTATATAGACGGTGTAGGTACAGTTATTCATATGTCTACATCTTACGGAGAAACTTTGGGGCTTGACAGTACAGGAATGATTCTTGCTCTTCTTGTAACACAAATTGTTGCGGTTCCCTGTTCAATTATTTTTGGACGTCTCGCAAATAAAATAGGTTCAATTCGCATGATATCAATCGCCATTGGAGTTTATTTTCTTATTTGCCTTGTGGGTTTTTATATGGGATACAGCATTGAATCGGCAAACGGTTCTCAAAGCGCAGTTTCCAAAGCAGAAATTTTATTTTGGATTATGGCATTTATGGTAGGAACGGTTCAAGGAGGTATTCAGGCTCTTTCAAGATCTTATTTCAGCAAGCTTATACCTCCTTCAAGAAGCAATGAATTTTTCGGATTTTTTGATATTTTCGGTAAATTTGCTACTGTTGTAGGGCCTTTTCTCGTTTCTACAGTAACATTTTTAACAGGCCGTTCATCTTTTGGAATTTTAAGTCTGCTTATACTTTTTGCAATGGGGGCTGTCATTTTATTCTTAGGAAAAAACAAAATGCGTCAAACAGAAGAAAATATTTTAAAAGAAAAAAATTCATTATAGATTTTTTAATATTATTTTTCAAAGAGTAATTATGAAATTTTTCATAATTACTCTTTTTTATACTTAAAAATTATTTTTTCGCAGATATAAATTGACATAAATTACATGATACTTGGACTATAATATTAATAACAAGGAGTGATGAAGATGACAGTATATATAGATACCTTGTTTCTTATAAATTTCATTATTAACTTTGTCCTGTTAAAAGTAACATGTTCGTTTTTAAAACTTTATACTACCAATATAAAATTGATTTCAGCCGCTTCTTTAGGAGGAATATATTCTGTTATCTGTCTTATTATTCAAATTCCTTTTTTTGTTAATAGTATTTTATTATTTATAATTCCTTTTTTTATGGTTTTTATTTCAATATATAAAAAGCCTATCATTACATATTTAAAAACTTTTTTAACATTTATAATAACGGCGGCTCTTTTTAACGGAATAATTTATACATTAAGTATTTCTACAAATATAGGAAATTATATTTTTTTGGAAAACAATATTTTTTATATACATATTCCTTTTTCTTTCCTAATTTTATGCTGTATAGTTTTTTTGACAATATCTTTTTTAACTGATTTTGTCATACGAAAAAAATCAAAAAGCAAAATAATAAAATTGGAAATCATTATAAACAATAAAAAGAAAGTCATAAATACTTTTTTTGATTCCGGAAACAATTTGTATGAACCTTTATCAAAAAAGCCTGTAATATTAGCCGAATATATTAAATTAAGGCCTATTCTTCCAGATTATATCGATGAAAAATTTTTAGAAAATCAATCCTTAGATAATCTTTTAACAAAAACTTCAGCTTACAAAAATTTATATATTATAAAAACAAATACCGTAAATAATACATCTTATTTTTTAGGTATAAAACCCGATGAAATTTTTATATACGATAAATGGAAAAAATATAAAACCGATTGTATAATAGCAATCGTAAATAAAAAATTTTGTGACAATGATGAATATAACGGAATTATACATCCGGATTTAATATTATAAAAAGGAGAAAAATAATGAAACTTATAAACAGAATAAAAATATTTATATATAAATTGATAATAAAAAAAACTATTAATAATATTGATTATATAAACGGACCAGATATACTCCCTCCCCCGCTTTCAAATGAAGAAGAAGCAGAGGCAATACAAAATTTAAAAAATGACTCATCAGGAGAAATAAAAACGAAACTTATAGAACATAATCTCAGACTTGTTGTATATATTGCAAAGAAATTTGAAAATACTCAAATATGTATTGAAGATTTAATTTCTATAGGTTCCATAGGACTTATAAAAGCAATAAATACCTTTTGTCCGGAAAAACAAATAAAACTTGCTACTTACGCTTCGAGATGTATAGAAAATGAAATACTTATGTATTTAAGAAAAAATAATTATATAAAAAATGAAATTTCTCTTGATGAGCCTTTAAATGTAGATTGGGACGGCAATGAATTGTTATTATCTGATATTCTTGGCGGAACAACTAACGCTGTTGATAAAGAACTTGAAAAAGAAGCTGAAAATTCTATGTTGAATTTAGCGATATCAAAATTATCAAGCCGTGATAAAGAAATAATAAATCTCAGATTCGGTCTTTCAGGACAGGACGAGTTGACGCAAAAAGAAGTTGCTGATATGATGGGAATTTCACAATCATATATAAGCAGAATTGAGAAAAAAATAATCCTGAAATTAAAAAGTGAAATTAATAAAATGTAAGTCTTGCACCAATATACAATAATTACCATAAGTTTTTTTAAATAAAAAGTTTTTATAACTACCCTTTTGGCAATACTTTTAATGAGTATTGTACAAGGGGTAATTTTTTTGAATAAAGTAATGATATGCGGAGTAAATACCGCAAAATTAAAAGTGCTTTCAAATAAAGAAAAGGAAGAATTAATAAAAAAAATTAAAGATGGAGATAAAAATGCGAGAGAAGAATTTATAAACGGAAATTTAAAGCTTGTCTTAAGTGTTGTTCAAAGATTTTCAAACAGAGGCGAAAATCCTGACGATTTGTTTCAGGTCGGCTGTATAGGACTTATAAAAGCATTAGATAACTTTGATTTAAGTCATGGAGTATTATTTTCCACTTATGCAGTCCCGATGATAATCGGCGAACTTAAGCGTTATCTTAGAGATAACAACTCTGTAAGAGTAAGCAGATCAATGAGAGATATGGC
>CAKTDK010000144.1 GCA_934541205.1 uncultured Eubacteriales bacterium | reverse complement strand
AAAAAGTATTTTATCTAAATTTTTATAAATTTCTTTGCTGAAAGGAATATAGTTTTCATCTATAACGTCTTTTTCGCTTAATAAAGCAATTTTTTCAAAGCAAGGAAACTTGAAATTCCCGACAGCATAAACACCCGGACCAAAGCCACAGGAACATAAAATAGTATCCTTAGTACATAAATTCATAAATTTTCTTAAAAGCTCTTTTTCATAATAGTAATACAAAAATATTTTATTTATTATATTCTTATCTACCTTAAGTTTTAAACTATTTTTTACATAATCTAATTCCTTAAAAGTTTTTAAAGATATTATTTTAAGAGCCGAGAAAACTTTGTTTTCAACATTTTTGTTATCGATTCTTGTTACAAAAACATTCTCCGGAGTTATTTTTGTAAGAATTTTATCCCTTGAAAGACACAAAAGATGAATTCTTATAAATTTTTCAGATAATTTTTTTATTTCATTTTCCAGAAATTCTTCCCCGTTTCCGTAGGGATAGTTTTGAGTTATTAAAATAAGTTCCATATTTGTATACCTTTATACTTAATATTAGCATTTTATCACAAAATAATATTTTTTCAATATAAAAAAGATGGGCAGTTCTTTAATTTGAACTGCCCAAGCGGTTGGGTATATGGTTATAGGAGGGGGATTAATCGAAGCTAAGGTTTCCCTTGCTTCTGAATATAGTTTAACACCATTTTATGAAAAATATTCAAATTAAATATTAATTATTAATGAAATTAAGTAAATAAATTATTAAATATCTTTTTTTCTTATATTTTTAAAAAATCTATTTAATATATTTTTACATTCATCTTCATAAAATCCACCGTACACTTCTGTACTATAGCCAAATTGTCCTCTGAAAAAATTTTCTTTGCTTTCACAGCATCCCATTTTTTCATCGAAACATCCGAAATATACTCTTCTTATACGTGAATTTAAAATAGCTCCCGCACACATAGGACAAGGCTCCATAGTTACATATAAGTCGCATCTGTCAAGCCGCCAGCTTTTTAAATATCTGCATGCTTTATCAATGGCCTCAATTTCCGCATGATACAAAGCATTTTTATACTTTTCTCTTTTATTGTATCCCTCTGCTATAATTTTATTATCGCATACAATAACGCAGCCTACAGGAATTTCCCCTTCTTTTTCCGCAAACTCAGCAAGCTCAAGAGCTTTTTTCATATAATCCATAACATCATCACGCCAATAAAATATTTGCTGCTGTAGTTATTATACAGCATATTAAAAATCCATAAAATCCACCGCAAGAAAACGTTGCTTTAACAATATCTTTTTTTCTTATATCACATTCTTTTTCATTATTAAAATCTTTGTCAAAATCTTTTATAATATTCTTTTTAAGTATAATTTTATCCAAAAAGAAAGCAACCCCCACAGCTACCGCCGTTAAAGTAATGACTCCCGCAACAATTATTAACATCGGTATTTCTTTATCCGTTAAAAACAATTGTAAATATGATATAAAATTATTCAAAAAATGAAACGCCATACCGACCAAAAGAGAATTATATTTTATACAAAGCCACGCTAAAATAATTCCGGCGGCAAAAGCATAAGGAAACTGTATAAACCTTGAATGCATTAAAGAAAACGATACGGAAGAAATAAAAATAACAGCAAAAGAACCATACTTTTTCAATCCGCCTAGAGAAAAGCCTCTGAAAACCGTTTCTTCAAAAAACATTGGGAAAATACAAAGCGCTATAAAAAGCAAAATTGCCCCTTCAGCAGTTTTAGGCACCTCAATAGGTACATCCTCTATCTTTATTCCAAAAAGCTCCAAAAGCTTCATAATAATTGTCTGAGCATATGTAAAAGCATAAACAAAAGCATATCCTATAAAAATATCTTTTATCCACCCCTTTTTACAAGGTTTTTTTATCATACAGTAATCTTTAATTTTTTTCTTTCCTTTTACAGCTATTAAATAATAAACTGCAAAAGCTACGGAAAAAGCTAAGAAATAAACAATTACCTGAGCAGACTGAACTACTATATCAGCCGTTTTTTCATTATACAATATTTTTAATATATCCATTGTACTTTGACTTCCGCTTTCAAGCTGATTACGTATTATATCTGCATTTTCCAGCATTGCCGGCGTTAAAAACACTGAAAGGCATACCGAATAAATTATGCTTATTATAAGCATTAATATAACGACAAATGAAAATGATATAAATAATCTGTTAAGATCTTTTTTTAAACTTTGTATTTCATAACTGTTTTTCATAAATCACCTATATTTTCGTAAGTTTTGCAAAGTTAGCCATAACTTTTTTTGTTCCTATTGGGAAAGCAATTTCCATTAAAATATCGTTCCCCATAGGGGTCAGTGAAATTATCATTCCTTCTCCAAAGGCATTATGACGAACTTTTTCTCCTACACTGTAGCTAATATTTGACGCTGTACTATTTTGTGACAATGAACTTTTTGACGCCTTTGTATCGGATTTTGAATCTGTATAAGATGAAGTATAGGACAAAGGAGAAGATAATCTTTTGCTTTTACATTCAAATTTTAAATCTGAGGGAATTTCAGTAACAAATCTTGAAACAGGATTTACCATCGTCCTTCCAAACATAAGCCTTTGATTTGCCCTTGTAAGATAAAGCTGATTTTTTGCTCTTGTATAAGCAACATAAGCAAGACGTCTTTCCTCTTCAAGCTCTGTTTCCGACTGAACTGACAAAGAACTTGGAAAAATATTTTCCTCCATGCCTATTACAAAAACAATAGGAAATTCAAGACCTTTAGCTCCATGTATTGTCATTCCCACTACAGCATTTTCTCCTGCATCGAAATTATCAATATCGGTAAATAATGAAACTTCCTCTAAATAATCAGAAAGATTGGGCGTTTCACTATTATTTTCATATTCAACTATATTGGAGTGAAGCTGTCCGATATTTTCTATACGTTCTTTTGAAGAAGGATCCTTATCATTAAGAAGCATACTTTCATATCCTGATTCATCATATACAGTATTAAACAATACTGACGGAGACATTGCATAATTATAATTAATAAATTTATTTATCATTTCATAAAAATCTATAAGCTTATTTTTTGCCTTATTAAGGATTTCATACTCTCCGCATTCTGAAATCACCTGAAACATACTGCACTCAAGACTGTTTGCCAATATCTCAATTAAATCTATTGTGGTTTTTCCTATTCCCCTTTTCGGTTCGTTTATAATTCTTTTAAGTCTTACATCATCATGAGGATTATTTATAATAGATAAGTATGCAAGCATATCTTTTATTTCTTTTCTGTCATAGAACTTATGAGCGCCTATAAGTCTGTACGGTATACCGCTTTTTATAAAAGCTGTTTCCATCGACGCCGACTGCGCGTTTGTTCTGTAAAGTACTGCAAAATCTTTGTACTGTCTTTCTCCCGATGAAACCATTGTCTGTATTACCTGAGAAACATATCTTGATTCCTCAGACTGATCAAGGGCTTCAAATACAGTTACCTTTTCTCCCTGCAAATTTTCTGTCCACAAAGTTTTCCCTTTTCTCATTTTATTGTTATCTATAACAGTATTCGCCGCATTGAGAATATTCTTTGTTGAACGGTAATTTTGTTCAAGCCTTATGACCTGGGTATCTTTATAATTTTTTTCAAAATTAAGTATATTTTCAATTGTTGCTCCTCTAAACTTATATATGCTTTGGTCATCATCGCCGACAACGCATATATTTTTATATTTATCCGCAAACAGCTTGCAAAGTATATACTGTGCATAATTTGTATCCTGATATTCATCAACGAGAACATATTTAAATTTATTTTGATAATATTCCCTTACGTCTTCATTCTCTTCCAAAAGCTGTACAGTAAGCATTATTATATCGTCAAAATCCACCGCATTGGATTTTTTAAGTCTTTCCTGATAAACGCCGTAAAGCCGGGATATAGTTTTCAATCTTATGTCATTTTCATATCTGTTTTTAACATCGTTATATGTAAGAAGCTGATTTTTCCATTTTGATATTTCCGAAAGCACACCTTTAGGCGTAAAATACTGAGGGTCTGCTTCTTCTGATTTTATAACATCCTTCATAACACTTTTGCTGTCTTCGGTATCATATATTGTAAAACTTTTTTCGTACCCAAGTCTGTCAATATATCTTCTTAAAATTCTTACACAGGCAGAATGAAAAGTTGAAGCTAAAACATCTTTTCCTCTTTCTCCTATAAAATTTTCAAGACGGATTTTAAGTTCTTCGGCAGCTTTATTTGTAAATGTAATAGCTATTATATTATAAGGCGAAACCGTATCACAACTTATAAGCTGCGATATTTTTTCTTCATATATTTCATTGGAATTTTTAAGATAATCCTCTATTAAATCAACATCCGATTTTGTAATATAATTAGGTACATCTTCGTTAAAATATGCATCCCCGTATTTTATAAGAAAAGCTATTTTCTGAATAATAACCGTAGTTTTTCCGCTTCCTGCGCCGGCAAGAACAAGACAGGCACCTTTTGAATTAAAAACTGCTTTTCGCTGCATAGGATTTAATTTTGAAAACTGCTTTTCCAAAAACTTATTTTTAAGATTTAAATATTTTTCCTGATATATTGCATCTAACATTCAATCACCATAATTCTTTTATAATAATTATATGTTAATATAAAATGCAAAAAAAAGCAATAAAACACTTGAAAAAATAAAAAATATAATGTATAATACATTTTGTTGTTATAAATTTAATATGCCGGTGTGATGGAATTGGCAGACGTGCGGGACTCAAAATCCCGTGGTAGCGATACCGTGTCGGTTCGACCCCGACC
>CAKTDK010000143.1 GCA_934541205.1 uncultured Eubacteriales bacterium | reverse complement strand
TTTCTTATAAAAGAAAACTCCGTTGCGCAGTCCGGCAAATCAATATATACTTCCTCTTCAGGATGATTTGCTGTTTCTACCATATTGTTTTTGCTGTTTAAAATATTGTTTATTTTAAATTCTTCAACATCTCCTTTAGGAGTTGAAATTTCAACAATATCTCCTATAGAAAATTTATTTTTAACTTTACATTTATGTTTTTTTAATGTTTCATCAAATTCACCCACAGTAGCAATAACTTCATAATCCCGTATATAATTTGAAGAATCATATCTTTGGGCTTCACTTGGATGAGAATCAAAGAAAAAGCCGGTGCAATAAGATCTATGGCTTACTTTTTTAAGTTCGTCAAGTATTTTTTTATCAAATTTATAATTTTCTTTATTGTCAAAATAATTATCTATAGCTTTTCTGTATGCGCTTACAACGTTTGCAACATAAAAACCTGTTTTTACCCTTCCTTCGATTTTAAAAGAAGAAATTCCCGCTTCAACAAGCTGGGGAATGTACTCTATCATACAAAGGTCCTTGGAATTAAAAATATAAGAGCCTTCTTCACCTTCAAAAACCGGCATATATTCTCCCGGCCTTTTTTCTTCTACCAAAGAATATTTCCATCTACACGGATGAGCGCAGTTTCCTTTATTTGAATGGCGCCCCGTCAAATAATTTGATAAAAGACATCTGCCTGAGTAAGACATACACATAGCCCCGTGAACAAAACATTCAATTTCCATATCCTTTGGAATATTTTCTCTTATTTCTTTTATTTCCTTTAAAGTAAGCTCTCTTGCAAGAACTATACGTTTTGCTCCCATATTATAAAAAACATTGGCAGTCTGGTAATTAGTAATATTTGCCTGAGTTGAAATATGAATTTCCAAATTGGGAGCATATTTTTTTACACATTCCATAACTCCCAAATCAGTCAAAATAACACCGTCAGCTTTAAATTCCGAAAGCTTTTTTAAATATTCCGGCAGCCTTTCAATCTCTTTGCTTCTTGGAACAATATTAATCGCCACATAAACTTTGACACCGTTTCTATGAGCGAAGGAAATGCCTTCTAAAAGCTCTTCATCATTAAAATTTTTACTTGCAGTACGCATAGAAAACTCCACGCCGCCGAGATAAACAGCATCAGCGCCGTATAATACTGCCATTTTTAATTTATCAAGGCTTCCCGCAGGAGCAAGAAGCTCAGGTTTATTATTTATCATTTCTTTGCTCCTTTTTCAAACACACCGCTGCTCCATCGCCTATAGGAAGAATACTTGTAACAAAAGACTTGCTGCTGCTAACTTTGTCCAAAAATTCTCTTATACGCCGAACAATAGTTTTATTTCTTCTTTTATCTAAATATTCGTCACTTGCAACCATACCTTTAAATAAAATATTATCCGCAAAAAGTATTCCGCCGTCATTTAAGATACGTTCTATGTGGGGAAGAAAATTAGGATATTGACCCTTTGCTCCGTCCAAAAATACAAGGTCAAACTTTTCATCCGTATTTTCAAGGATATTTAAAGCGTCTCCGACAACAAGATTTATAACTCCGTTTTTATCATATTTTTTTATATTTTCGATTGCTTTATTGTACATCAAAGGATTTCTTTCAACAGTAGTTATTTTTTCTATTTCACGGCAGCAGCTTTTCATTAAAAATGCCGAATATCCTACGCAGGTTCCTACCTCAAATATTTTTTTGGGATTTATAATCTGGCATATAAGCTCCAAAAGGCTTCCTACTTCGGGAGTAACAATTGCCAAATTATTTTCAACAGAATAATCCTTTATATCTTTTAAGAAGCCTTGTTTTTCAGGAACAAGGCTTCTTACATAATTATTAACTGTATCACCGGTAATTTTTGAAAGACTGTAACTTTGCAGTCTTACTATATTTTCAAAATCTTTACTCATCTTCAACAACACCTGTACCCTGCTGAGTAATAGCCTGACTTATAGCTTTTTTATGCTGAGCATAAGTAGTTGAGAAAATATGAGTTCCGTCAGACTTGGCAACAAAGAAATAATAATTTGATTTTGCCGGTTCAACTGCCGCAATAAGAGATTCTATACCAGGATTCGATATAGGTCCGGGAGGAAGTCCCTCATATTTATAAGTGTTATAAGGATTATCTATTGCAATTTCTTTAGCTGAAATTCTGTCTACACGCTCTTCCAAAATATACTGTATGGTTGCGCATGACTGAAGTTTAGGATATTGTCTGCTATTTAATCTGTTATGGAATACTGATGAAACATATTTAAGTTCTTCTCTGTCTTTTCCTTCTCTTTCAATAATTGAAGCTAAAATAATAACATCCTGGAAAGACATATCAACGTTTTTGCATTTTTCCATAATCTGAGCGTCATCAATTACTTTTGTTTTAAAATTGTTAAGCATTCTGTTTATAATAGACACTTCACCTTCATACTTATAAACTTCATAAGTATCCGGGAAAAGATATCCTTCAAGCCTATTTTTCTTTCCAAGTTCCAGACTTTGCAGAAATTCATGTTTAAATGGATAATTATCTATTACATCCTGAAATTTTTCTTTTGTTCCAAGCCCCTGATTTACAAGAGTTTCTATAATTTGTCTAATCTCATACCCTTCAGGAATAGTAAACTTTACTATCTGGCCTTTTGATGCTCTTTTTATCTCAGTAACCAGGGATCTGTATCCCATAGAAGCAGAAAGAGTATATGTTCCTCCCACTATTCTGTCTTCGTTGCCTTTAGATTTTATATAAAGATTAAAAAGCCAAGGTAAATCAATAATACCCTCTTCTTTTAATTTCTTGCTTACTTCTTTATATTCGGCAGTAGTACTTATTACAATCTCTTTTTCGGTAGTATCCTTTACAAAAGCAAAAATGTCGTTTGTGCTTACTATTATAAATAAAGACAATGCGACAGAAATACCTATTACAAAAAACCAATACCTGAAAGATTTTCTAAATTCCTTTTTTTCTTCTCTGTTAAACTGAAATGTTTTTAATATTTTTTTTGTCCAATCAGGTATATCCATAGCGTCTATATTAAGTCTTTTTTTAACTTTTTTCTTCTTTGCCATATATAAACTCCTTTCCTGCATAATCAGTTATAATCTGTCCGCAATTAAATATAGTTTATTCCATATTTTCTTATATGTCAATGGACCTTTAAGATATATGACAATATATTTTCCGAAATAACAATTACAATCATGAGCCAAAAAGCAATGCTTTTAAAAAGTTCGGGAAAAACACTTGCGGTTCTTCCTTTTAACTTTTTGGAATTTTCATTTATAACCTTTTCAATAAGTTTTAAAGTTATAATTATTATTAAAAGATATAGAACAATAGCCAAGAAATCCACTAAAGTTCCACCCGCCGCATTGGAAATATTTTTTCCAATAAAAGCGGCAAAAATAAAAAACAAATTATTTACTATATGGGCGATTACGGCCGGATAAACAGAATTAAAAACAATTACCAAAAAAGCATATCCGAATCCCGCAAGGAGAGGTCCGAAAAAATTATCGACTGATAAATGAAAAAGCGCAAAAACAATCGCTGATACAAGCATAACGTTCCAAACTTTTTTATCCTGCATTTCATTTTGAAATACGCCTCTGAATAAAAATTCTTCAAAAAAAGCGGGTATAATCGCAACAGCCAAAATTCCAAGATATGAACTGTCAGCATTTGCAGACGCCGTTTGAATAAAGCTTTTTGTTATATCAAGCGAATACAAAAATGAATTTAAAATAGCGGCGGTTAACGATATAGCCAAAGAAAAAATAATTATAAACGGCAGATATTTCATCTTAAAATGCCGTCTTTTCATCGTTTCTTTTTTATTAAGCCTGTAAACTTTTATATATATCAAACTCGGTATGTATAAACATAAAATCTGAAGCAGTATAAGAACAATGTTTTTTTTATCTCCCAAATTAAAATCAAAAATCTGAAAAACAATTTTTACACCCGTAAACAAAATCATTACGGAAAAAAGAAGCCATAATCCTCTTTTTAAATTGTTCTCTTTAATTTTATATCTCTTTTCCAAGAATTATCACATCTTTCTCAGTAATTATTACATCCATAAAAACATCGTTTTTATCAACAGGAATTTCATCACAAAGCATCTCGCTGTAACAAATTCCGATTTTTATATTATTATAATCTTTCAAATACTTGTCGTAATATCCCTTTCCATAGCCTATTCTTTTCCCGTCATTGGAAAAAGCCAGCCCCGGAGCAATACAGCAATCATAATCATTTTTATTGATTTTAAATAGTTTTTTTGGCTCTCTGACGCTAAAAGCTCCTTTTTCAAGATCGTTAAAAGATAAAAACTCAAAAAATTCCATATAATCACCAAACACTTTTGGAACGGCAATTTTTAATCTTTTATTATTTAACACATATTCCGTATCAATTTCGTCAGGCAAGGAAACAAAACAAAGAACACTTAATATATTTCTGTTTTTTAAAAATTCCAATAAATTTTTAGTTACGGAAATATCTTTCTCTGTGCTTTTCAAAAGTTTTCTTTTTTCAATAAGCTTTTTACGAAGTATTTCTTTCTCTGTCATCTTTAAATTTACCCCGCAACTTTTTACATCATTATACTGTTTGCAACTCTTTCCGCTTCGTCTTTGCCTTTAAGACACTCAAGAAGCTTTAAAGCAAATTCCAAAGACGCTCCCATTCCCACTGCGGTTATAATGTTTTCATCTTTAACAACTTTTTCATCCGATAAAAAAGCTCCCTTAAGTTCAGTCTCAAATCCCGGGTAACATACTGCTTTTTTACCTTCCAAAAAACCAAGCTGTCCCAAAATATAAGGCGCGGCGCATAT
>CAKTDK010000142.1 GCA_934541205.1 uncultured Eubacteriales bacterium | reverse complement strand
TACCTTCCGTTGTCATAGCCCAATATTGCCTTGCATCATTTAAAATAAAATTAGAAATCTTTTTGAAGATAAAAAACATCGGATTTATTCCGATGTTTTTTTACAACAATTTTTCAAGTCTTTCGACAGCTTCTTTTGTATTTTCTTTACTTCCGAAAGCAGTAAGTCTAAAAAATCCTTCTCCGTTTTTTCCAAAGCCCTCACCCGGAGTTCCTACGATATTTGCCTTTTCCAAAAGATAATCAAAAAACTCCCATGAACCCATCTTTTTCGGACATTTAAGCCAAATATAAGGAGAATTTACTCCTCCTGTATAAAAAATACCTTTTCTATCTAAAAGCTTCGCAATCATTTTTGCATTATCCGCATAATACTCAATATTTTCTTTTATCTGATTTTGTCCTTCTTTTGAAAATACTGCTGCGGCGCCTTTCTGAACTATATACGGTACTCCGTTGAATTTTGTTGTCTGACGTCTCAGCCACATTTTATTTAAACTGCAATTTTCAAAAACCAATTCCTTCGGAACAACAGTATACCCGCATCTTGTACCGGTAAAACCTGCTGTTTTTGAAAAAGAACAAAATTCAACGGCGCATTTTTTTGCATTTTCTATTTCAAAAATACTTCTCGGAAAATCTTCTTTTATAAAAGCTTCATAAGCTGCGTCAAACAAAATTACGCTGTTATTCTCAACGGCATACTCAACCCATTTTTCAAGCTGATTTCTGTTATATACTGCTCCCGTAGGATTATTCGGAGAACAAAGATAAATTATATCCGCTTTTACATTTTTATCCGGCATAGGCAAAAATGCATTTTCTTCATTAGCATTCATATATATGATTTTTCTTCCCGCCATTATATTGGTATCAACATAAACAGGATATACCGGATCAGGAATCAATACCGTATTATCTTTGTCAAATAAATCAAGAATATTTCCCAAATCGCTTTTTGCTCCATCAGAAATAAAAATTTCATCTTCTTCCAAAAAAACCTTATTTAAAGCATAATAATTTTTTATTTCATCCTTTAAAAAAGAATATCCCTGCTCAGGACCGTAACCGTGAAAAGTTTTTTCATCTCCCATTTCAATAACGGCATTCTTCATAGCCTCTATTACTGCATTGCAAAGCGGTCTTGTAACGTCTCCTATTCCGAGTCTTATTATCTTCGCATCTTTATTTTTCAATGAATATTCATTAACCTTTTTAGCTATTTTAGAAAAAAGATAGCTTTCTTTAAGATTATTATAATTTGTATTTATTTTCATCAAATCACCTATTTTCCCTCGGAATATACCAAAGGCATTCTTCTTTTATGCTCAGTAACTGCATTTGCGCGTATAATTTTTTCTTTTATTTCAGAAGGAGCATTTCCCGTTTTTATAAATTCTTCTATCTGAGCATAAGTAACGCCCATTTCTTTTTCATCGGTCTGTCCTTCAAAAAGTCCGGCTGACGGAGCTTTTTCTATAATATTTGACGGAGCTTTTAAATATCTTAAAAGCTCATATATCTCGGATACGCATAAATCAGAAATAACATTGAAATCATATGCTCCATCTCCCCATTTTGTAAAATAGCCCATATAAACTTCACATTTGTTCCCCGTGCCTGCAACAAGACATCCTCTTGTCTGAGCAATGGTATAAAGCGTTGTCATTCTAAGTCTCGGAGCAATATTTACTCCTGCAAGGTCTGAAATATCACTTACTTCTGATATACACGATACAAGCTGTTCCTTGGCTTTTGTAAGGTCAACTGTCTTGTAATCAATATTAAATTTTTCACAAGTATTTTTTGCATCTTCCATATCAGAGCCGTAATTTTGTTTTGACTGGCACGGCATCATTACGCTTAAGGTATTGTCACACGCCATTTTACAGAGTATTCCCACCAAAGTACAGTCTTTTCCTCCACTGTTACCGAAAACTATTCCCTTTGCGCCTGTTTTTTCAAGCAAATCTTTTATAAATTTAACTCTTTTCTCAACTTCTTTTTTACAATCCATAAAAATTTATTCTCCTTTATATTCAGAATCTATTACTCCGTCAAAAACTTTTTTTGCAGGTCCTGTCATAAAAACTTTCCCGTTGTCATCATACCTTATAATAAGGTCTCCGCCTTTAAGTATAACCTTAATATCAGTATTTTTATCACAAAAACCGTTCTCACAGGCAGCAACAACACTTGCGCAAGCCCCTGTTCCGCAAGCAAGAGTTTCTCCGCTTCCTCTTTCCCATACTCTCATCTGCAAAGTATATTTATCTATAACCTTTACAAATTCAGTATTTACTCTTTCGGGAAAAATTTTATCATATTCAAACAAAGGTCCGATTTTTTCAATCTCTATATTATCAACATCTTCGCAAAAAACAACGCAATGGGGATTTCCCATAGAAACGCATGTTATTTTATAATTTTCTCTCCCAAAAAATTTTTCATATCCAACCGCTTTTTCCACAGGCAAATCAACAGGTATTTTTTTACATTCAAGTTCCGTTTTGCCCATATCAACACAAGCGCCTTCAGCTATATTATCCTTTATAATCATTTTAAGAATTTTGATACCGCTTAAAGTTTCTATAGTGATGATATCTTTTTTTACAATATTATTGTCAAAAAGATATTTTCCCACACATCTTATTGCGTTACCGCACATTTTTCCCTCGCTTCCGTCCAGATTAAACATTCTCATCTTTGCATCGGCAATATCAGACGGACAAATAAGCACTATTCCGTCGCCTCCTATTCCTGATTGACGAGGTGAAAAATTAACTGCAAGTTTTTCGGGATTTTCTATTTTCTGTTCAAAACAATTAAAATAAATATAATCGTTTTTTATTCCATGCATTTTAGTAAACTTTAAAAGCATTTTTACACCTAACTTTCATAAGTTTTAAGTATATCTTTCGCAATTTGAAGTCTGGTACTTCTCATATCCATAGCTTGTTTTTCGATATAACGATGAGCCTGAGATTCGGTTAAATTCAAATACTGAATAAGTACGCATTTAGCTCTGTCCACAAGACGAATTTCCTCAATTTTGTTCTGAAGCTTTATATTTTCGTTTTTTATTCCCAAAATTCTGTTTCTTGACGTATTTACAAATTTAATACTTTGATAAAACATAAGTCTGTTCAAAGGTTTTCCCAAAACAAAAATACCGTACTTCTCAAGGCTTGATTCAACCTCCTGCAAAATATCGCTTTTTACTATAAATATTACCACGGCCATGGTAGAACTTGTAATATCAATAGCCAAATCATTTCCAAACTCATCCCTTAAAGGAGAATTTATTATAATTATATCGTATTCGGCTTCATTCAACATTCTTCTTGCAAGAGACGCATTTTCAGCTGCAAAAATATTATAACTACCATAAGATTTTAAAAGAGAAGTTATCATTTCTCTGCCTTTTTCCGTACTTGATATTATAAGTACACTATCCACAGCCTCACCCCCTAAAAACTCTGTTTTGATTTTTAAAGAACGTCAAAATATTGTCTTTTTATGAAGCTGTCTTTATCATTACATGAATTATAAAGCTTAATTTCTTTTTTCTTTTCTTTTATAAATTCGAAAACAAAAGAATCCGGAAGCACTTTTTTTATAAAATTACTATTTTCCGCCATTTCAACAGCTTCAGAAATAGAAGAGGGAAGTTTTTTCAAATTGTTTAACATGTTATTTTCATTATAAACATCAACATTCAAAGGCAGCGGAAGCTCCAAATTATTTTCAATTCCTTCATTTCCTGCATAAATAATAAGAGCAAGTGCAATATAAATATTGCAAGACGGATCGGGAGAACGAAGTTCCATTCTGGCTTTACTTCCCTTTGACGCAGGAATTCTTATAAGCTGAGATCTGTTTTGATGAGACCATGAAACATATTTAGGTGCCTCAAAAAAGCCAAATCTGTCATAAGAATTTATAACAGGGTTTAAAAACAAAGTTATATCATTGATTCTGTTAAGCACTCCTGCAATAAAGCTTTCTGCTTCTTTTGAATGAGTAATCCTGTCATTTTTAAATATATTAAGTTCGTTTTTAAAAAGCGAAAGATTTATATGAAGTCCGTTTCCACTTTCATTTTTTAAAGGTTTTGGCATAAATGAAGCATAAAGTCCATTTTTTGACGCTATAGCTTTTACTACAGATTTAAAAGTAAAAAGATTATCAGCCGAAATATCTGCGTTGTTAAATTTAAAATCTATTTCATTTTGTCCGGGACCTTGTTCGTGATGAGAAGCTACTGGATAAATATCCATATCTTCAAGACAATAGCATATTTCCCTTCTGATATTTTCACCTTTATCAAGAGGAGCGACATCAAAATATCCGCCGTTGTCATAAGGTATTAACGAAGGATTTCCTTTATCATCTGTTTCAAAAAGATAAAATTCACATTCCGTACCGATTTTACATATAAGATTTTTTTCCAAAAGCTTATTAACGGCGTTTTTTAAAATACGTCTGCTGTCATTTTCAAAAAAAGTTCCGTCAGGTTTTTTTATGTCGCAGAAAAGTCTTACAACTCTGCCTTGCTGAGGACGCCAAGGCAAAATCTCTATAGTTGCCGGATCGGGAAATAAAAACATATCAGATTTTTCAATGCTTCCGAAACCTTTTATCGCAACCGCATCAAAAGATACGCCGTTTTCAAAAGCGTCTTTAAGCTCTGACGACAATATAGAAATATTTTTCATTGTTCCAAAAATATCGCAAAACGCAAGCCGTACAAATTTTACATCGTTTTCGTTTACAAACTGTAAAACCTCTTTGACGGTATAATCCATAAAACATACCTCCGAATATTTTTTATATTATTATATAAAAAACGTAAATATATTTTTTTGACAGTAGTTATAAAAATTTTACAAAATATTTTGCT
>CAKTDK010000141.1 GCA_934541205.1 uncultured Eubacteriales bacterium | reverse complement strand
CCTCTATAACATCTTTCGTATTCCTGTACTGACTGATTTCATCAGCCAAGCTATATATCTCCCCAACAAATTCACCATCCTGCGCATTAATGTTACCATACGCATTTAACATTTTTATATGCACGCTTCTGGATATTGAGTTTGCAATCGTAAGCATGGTGGAAAGCTCGCTGTCCATATATCTTGATATAGAATCCAACGCACTGTAGTTTGAGTCGGATATTTCCCTTTTGACTGCATCAATATGATTGTGTAAAACAATAATACTGCACGTCGTCGGCACAATAAAAACAGTAAAAAAAGCAACAATAATGATTAGAAATAATTTTTTTGCAGATATATTTTGCAGTCTCAATTTTTTCATTAATATCCTCCGAAGTATATTTGAAAGTAATATTGTTGCTTTTTTACGAACAAAACCTTAATACAAATCTCCTCTGATAGCACTGACTTTTCTGACATATAACGTATTATCCGAAGGACAGCTTATTGCAAAGTCGGCGCCGGAAAATGTGGAGCCTTCTCTAAACTGTGCGTCGTCAATCACAATCACTGCCTTTTTCCATGTCTTTGTGTTTTCCATCGTGACAAAGTTTATTTTTTTCTGCTGGTAGACATCGCAATCATCTTCACCCTTTGGAATAACCGAGTTATATGTTAATGTCAACTGGCCTGACTTATCAAGATATTCCACAATAATTACAACATTTCTGTCATCCGAGCTGATATATTGTTTGTCGGTATAGAACGACATGAATTTCCCTCTCGGAGCATATCTGCAAGGCGAAACGTTACCGTCCGCATCAGTAATATCACTATACTCTGTGTATGCAATTCTTTGCGGTTCTTCCTTGAATACAAGGTGCAATCCGTTTGCATGTGATTCAATCTCACTTTCAGTCTTACCGATCGGAGCAATTGAATACATACTCAGCGTCTCAGCATGAACGCCTTTATTACCGGATCTATTTTCGTTTGAATCACATGGAACAACCATATATTCATGCTCTTCGTTTTCATTTACCGACTTATCTTCATAGTAATTTTCACTGCAATCGGCCAGGAACACATTATCTCTGTAAATCCTATAAACCGCCGCATTGTTGTCATCGTAGCAGTCGTTCCATTTTAAGCAAACTTTGCTTGCACGACCTTCGGCAGACAACTCTGTTATATCAAACGGACTGTTGTTCACAAGAGAACGATTATGTTCATCCCAAACATGATATGAAATATCACTGCCATTATACTCTTTAATCTTTGAAATATCAATACTCAATTTCAAACTTGCGTACTTATTTGGCGGAACATCTTTTGTTACATAACTCTTGATTGGCTTACCCTCCGGTGTAGTACGCATTGCGATAAATGTAATCTTCTTTGCGCCTGTCGTTCCGCAATATTTTACTGTAATTTCAGCAGTGTTTCCATTTACGGTTACATCCGAAAGCTCCGTAAATAATCCGGAGATACAGGGAACATTAAATTCAAATATCTTTCTATTTTCAGACTCACCGTTTACGACAGTCGCGGTTAATGTTACGATTTTATCATTTTCTCCTCTGTTTACAATTGCCCTAGTGTAATCTGATGATATTTCTATAACTGAACTGTCCGAGCTTTCCCAGGTTATTGCACTAGCGTGAACACTACCCACAGTCGGCAAATCGAAATCGCTTTTTACAACTTGGCTTTCAAATGAAATCGCACTCATATCCTCATTACAATGCTTTAACTCAAGATTTTCCTTAACAGAAACAACTACATCGTCAAAGCAGGAATAAAGCGCCTCTGAATATGGATTATGAACAATATTGACATACAAAACACTTACCGACTGATTCGTATCTATACAATCAACCTGCGTTGTTGCTCCGAGCAATATGCTTGCACCGCCTTCAATTATGTCAATACTGTATTTCTTTGCACCTCCGTCAATTGTCAAAACATATTTAAGATTTCGATCCGAAATATCACCGCTGTAAATCAGCTCTTTTTGATTATCGGCACTTGCAAGATAAATATCTGTTTGACCACCGCTCATCTCATATAACACTTTTCCAATTTTCAAATTCTCATCACCAATTATTTCAACTGCCATGGAATTACAATTTTCATTATACTTATAATAAGAATTGTAAACCTTATCCGTAGGAAGCACCATGTCATATGAAATCAAAACCTTTCCGAACAACGGTGCATCAGCCGCTTTGAGCGAAACTGTTTTATTTTTTTGCGGGTAAGAAAAATTTTCCGCTGTGCGCTTTATATTTACACCGTTTATATAAACGGTCTTATCAAATGAGCTCATTATTTTGATGCTGTTTTGTTCCCCTGTGGCTCTTTTTGTAAAATCCGCATCCGATACATTAATTTTAACAGTTGCCCATTCATTTAATATATTCGGAATAAATTTATATTGCTTTTCCTGCCCTGATGTATCGGGATAACAAACTGTAATCTGATTTCCGGCATCAACACACAGATATTTTATTTCTATGGTGCATTTATTATCCGAAGCTTCAAAAAGGTCTGCATCACATTTCCATCTTGAAGAAGATGTTCTGAGTGCACTGCCTCGGTCTGTTTGTTTAGGATATCTGTCAAGATTAATGTATGTAAACTGCTTTAATCCGTAAAGTGTTTCACCGTTAATGTCCGTAACAGATTCAACATAAATTGCAGAGTCACCTTTTCCGGCATATTCGTATGACGCACCGCCGTCAACCGTTCCTCTTTGGTTTTCCCACCCGGGACCTACGAGATCAGGTCTGTCCGCAATTTTTTCGACCGTAATTCCTGTTCCTGCAGGTCTTAGCGACAGCTCCATCCCAACGGAGTTATCACTGCCGTTAATATTTTCAATATCATTTGTAAACCTTGGAGAATTCAGCGTAAAATAGCAAAGCGAATTTGAAGAAACATTTAATTTACCATCTGAAATTTCCGCTTCAAAAGCACTGCTCCTGCCTTCCTTTTGAAATTGCGTATCTGCATTGGAAAAATCAGCACGATACACCTCTTCCCAATTAACAGCGTCTTCGGCATATGTTTGTGTTGTGCAAATAACCGAAAATGATAAACATATACCAATAACAGACATTAATATTCTTCTAATAACAGCACTCATTGTATTGTTTGTCATCATCAAGCAACCCTTCTTTTAAATCTGTTAATAATTAATAATACACGACAACCATATCCTTAACATTTCTTATGTATTGATAAATAAATACTTTCTTGTTATACGGATTGTCCGCCAAAGAGCCGTCTTTCTCAGGACTTGAACTTTGAGCCAAATCCGCTCTTGTTCCCGGAAAAACCTTATTATGTCTTGCATCATAAATTTGTATTTTATTAAACGGTAAATTACCGAAACCCGACAATGTTAATTTAGGTTCGACAGAAAGATTATCCACTGTAACAATGCTGTTTTCGCCTACAGAATAAATATAGCCGTATATTGTACAATCGTTTTTACCGTAATTGTTTACAAATGACTCCGGATTCTCACTTAGTCTGCAACATACTTCAACATTTGATATTCTGTCCTTCCACATGATATATCTTATCACATCACCGCGCTTTAAATCCGCGGGAATTGTGTCCTCGTGTAAGGTTGTATATGACACATACTCCCCTGCACTGTATCCATATATTTTTTTACACGTTTCTCCGTTATACGTCGCGGTACAAACCTTGTCAACAAGAAGAATTTTGTCCTTCATTTCGCCCTTTTTTACATCTATAACGAAATATGCGGCGCCGGCAGTCATGCTGTCATTACAGTCATATATAGTGGCTATTTTTCCGCCATCCTCTTTTATTTCACTGTGTTTTATTATTCCGTATGCATCATCTCCGTCAAGATTTTCAAATTTGGCAAAACAAACCGTATCTGCGTTCAACATATACTTTCTGTCAAGAATATAGCAATTATGAACATAGTAATGTCCGCCTCCGGTATAGTAGTCTTTTGTAAATTTCGTAGTATCATATCCGTACTTCGACTCAACAGGGGCTGAAATATCAATTTTGCTGACTTCTCCCTCTTTGTTGAATGCAATCTTGACGACCTGCTTTACTACCGCATTCTTTTTTACAAGTCTTTCATCCTCAAGCAAAGATATGCCTTTTTTGTTTTTTTCTTCATCTATTGTTAAATTATCTGCTGTTTGCGTAATAACTGTCTCTCCGTTTTTTAACAGTAGTTTCTAATCTATATTGTTTTCCGATCCACATTTCTCACTCTTCGCTGCATTAATAAGCAACGCATACTGCATCTTTTCAATATCAACGGAGCGAATATCTGCAATATTTCCATCTCTGTCAAGGTAAAATACACACTTTTCACCTAACTGCGGAAGCTTGCAATCATATTTATTCTCCTTTAGAAGCTTTTGAAAGCTGTATGCCATTTTATACTCACAGCCCGATATTTCAAAAATCTTTTCTCCGTCATTATCTGAAATCTTCTCAACTGTATCGGTTATTTTGCGGTTGTCAGCATAAATATACAAATATTTTTTGTCTGCGCTTTCAATGCAAGAAACAACACAATCATTCTCAACCTCCGCAAGTGTTGCTTCTTCACCGTTTTTATAAATAAAAACATTCTTATAATCGTCAAGCACTAATGTATTTCCGTACATATCTGCAATAAAATTACCGTTTAAGGAAACACTGTCAACAAATATATTTTTTATTTCTTCGATTATTACCACATCAAATACGTTGTCATTGTTGTTATCAACAAACCGTACTGTTCCCATTTTGGGTTTAATCAAATGATTTTCTGTCCTTACATTATTGTATATAATATCGGCGTAGTCATTAATTTTTATTTTTTCGACTTTGTTGTTTTTCTCGTACAGAACTTTTACCATTGTATAATCAGGATTATCCGTTAAAAGTGAATCGCTCTTAAC
>CAKTDK010000140.1 GCA_934541205.1 uncultured Eubacteriales bacterium | reverse complement strand
ATTCAATAGCCCTATGCAAAAATTGTGCATAGGGCTTTGTATTAAAGGAAGGTAAGTATGCTTAAAGTAGAGGATATTAAGAAGCTCCCGCCTGCATATCAAGAACAGATACTAAAAAAGATCCAAGATCAGAAAAATCAATTTATATCTGTTCAAAAACAAAACGAAGATTCCAAAGCCACTAAAAATAAATATAGAAATCAGATAGTTTCATCAGAGAATAGCCTTGAAACAAAGTGTGAAATTTCTTTCCGTTCGAAATTAGAACGGGAAAGATACTATCAATTATTAGCTCAATACAAGACTGGAAAGATTCAAGATTTGAAAATTCAGCCACAATTCACCTTGGTTGAAGGATATGTGAAGCCTGATGGTGTTAAAGTACGAAGAATGCGTTACACTGCGGATTTTTCGTACTTTAAAGATGGAAAACTTGTGGTAGAAGATGTTAAGTCGAGACCAACTGCGAACACAGCATATCATATGAGAAAGACTTTGATGAAAGATAAGTACGGAATTGAAATCACAGAGGTTTATTCTAAAGATATTTATGTTTGATTTTTTAAAAACAGAAGTCAGGGTGGATTGCCTGACTTCTTATTTTTTGTTCAGGAATTTTCTCAAAAAAATATTTATCATGTGTATTTGATAAAATATATATGCAAAAAGTTCAAAGGAGGTTAAATCTTTGATTTTTGCTACAGACTTAGACAATACACTGATTCACTCAAGACAACGAATATCCAATATATCTCAGTGTATAGCTGTTGAATATAAAAATAAAAAACCTATTTCTTATATGTCTAAACAGGCATGTGATTTTTTCGAAAAACTAAAAAATAATGAAAATTTGACCATTATTCCGGTCACAGCGCGTTCTACAGAACAATTTGAACGTATCACTATAACACAGAACTGCCCGTATGCAATACTTGCAGGTGGAGCTACTATCCTTGATCATGGTGAGCCAATTAAGGACTGGTCTGTTTTTATTAACTATATTTGTGACAAACATGGCAAGAACTATAAGTTCTTTAATCAGTACCTCTCACAGAACTTGCATCACATTGCTATAGGTCCAAGACTTGTGAATAATGCAGTCATTTTCTTCAAACTAAATGAAGAAGAAAATAATCATACAATGATCCGAGAAGTTCGTGAGCTTGCACAATCGCACAACTGGCACTTTACTCTCCAGCGTGCCAAAGGTTATCTGAGTCCATCGGAAATTTCAAAAGAAAATGCTTTAAAATTCCTGATAGAAAGACTCGATGATAAAAATCTTATCACTGCTGGAGATGGCACTATGGATGTTCCATTTATAAAACTCGGAAATATTTTTAAATTTATTCCGGTTAATACAGAAGCATTTGCAAATCTACGGACATGCAGTTCTTGTACTGTCATTGATAATAGTATTAATGGCACACGCTACATGCTAGAACAAATTGCAAATGCCCTACATTAATTTTCAATACATGGAAGAGGAAGTGTTGTATCAATCATGAAATAC
This sequence comes from uncultured Eubacteriales bacterium, assembly GCA_934541205.1. Taxonomy (GTDB): domain Bacteria; phylum Bacillota; class Clostridia; order Oscillospirales; family RGIG7773; genus RGIG7773. The sequence goes on along the minus strand of CAKTDK010000140.1, from coordinate 3,426 downwards.
TCATATCCAGATAATATCAAACTTTCAGTGGAACCCCAAGAGTTCAACCGTAACAGTTCTAAGGAAATTCTGCAGTATGCAGTCGGAGGATTACTTTACATGCCTGCAACTAAAAACATTGCAGATGTTATTTTAAACAAGATCCATCCAGAATATAAATCTATTTGCCTTGATCTTGAAGATGCTATCGGAGATGACACTGTTACTCAAGCTGAAGAGTGTTTGAAACGGAATCTGGTGCGCATTAAAAACGCGGTTGACAATCATATTCTCAGTATCGATGATATTCCTCTTATTTTCATCAGAGTTCGCACGCCAGGTCATTTCAAACATATCGTTGATGTATGTGGAACAAATTTGCTATCAATCATAACAGGATTTAATTTTCCGAAATTCGACAAGACAAACTGCGATGCTTACATAAAAACATTTGTGAATGTGCAGTGCCAATGCAAGACCACACTGTATTTTATGCCTATTATTGAAAGCAAGAATGTCATGTACAGCCAACGCAGAATGGATCAGCTTCTATATCTACAGAATAGACTGTCTGAAGTATCAGATCATGTACTTAACATCAGAGTTGGAGCAACTGACTTCTGTAATCTCTTTGGCATTCGCCGCAACATCCATGACAATATCTATGACCAAAAGGTTATTGCGGACTGCTTTGCCGATATTATCAACATTTTTGCTCGAAACTATGTATGTTCTGGTCCTGTATGGGAATATTTTGACTCAAGTGGTATCCCAGGGGCATGGTCAGAAGGCTTGAAGAAGGAACTTTATCTTGACAAGCTCAACGGCTTTTTTGGCAAAACTTGTATCCATCCTCAGCAGCTTCCGATCATTGCGGAAAGCAATATTGTAAGCTATGAAAACTATCAGGATGCCATCAACATCCTTGGTATGAGTGATGGACTCATTGGTGTTCAGAAAGGTTATCAGAATAATAAGATGAATGAAGTTAAGACACACACCAACTGGGCAAAGAAAATTGTGGGCCGTTCCGTCATCTACGGAGTCTTTGAAGAAGAAAAATAATGTTGAGAAAGGAAATTAAATCATGTATAAAGAAAGACTTGAGGACTTCGCAACCATAGAGTGTAATGCTCTTGGTCGTGATCCGAATGAGATCATTTCTATTTGTAAACGATTCAGCAACAAAAAGAGAGACTTCTTGTTCGTTAACAAAATCCAGGCAAAACACATTCCTACAAAGTATAATGACTTTGCCAATCTTACAGTAAAACTCTATAACTGTATTGAGAAATCTTTTCATCCTCATGGAAACATTCTGATTATTGGTTTTGCTGAGACTGCAACTGCTTTATCATCTGCAATCATGCATCAGGCGTGTCTTGATACCAATCATGCAAATGATCATATTTGGTATGTGCAAACAACTAGACATCATTTAAATAGAGACTATATCACTTTTAGTGAAGAACATTCTCATGCTACTGAACAGAGATTGTATCTCAATACAATGATTCCAGCAGATACCATCATTATGATTGATGATGAAATTACAACAGGTAAAACCATCATTAATATGGTAGACAAACTTAAGAAGTTTTACCCGAATGCAAATTATCACTGTGCATCTGTCTTGAACTGGCAGAATGAAGAAAATAAGAAATGTTTTAGTGGTAATAATATTACATCCACAGCTCTTGTCACAGGTTGCATTAAAGATAACCTTTATACGATTGATATTACGGCAGAAGAGCCTATTAACATTACATTTGATAAAACCGATGATAAAAATAAAAATTATAATACACTGTTTCAGATGTCTCTCTTTACAGGAATTTACTGTGATGCATTCATGAGATATATCAGACAGATTAGACAGTCGTGCAATTTATTAAAATCATTTCTCAATGTGAACAACGAAAAATTTCTGATCATCGGCACAGAAGAATGTATGTATCCAGCAATCTTACTCTCTTCCTTCTTTAAGAATGCAGTTTGTCAATCTACGACTCGTAGTCCAATCACTGTAAATAGTGAAGATAGATATGCAATCACATCGGGTAACAAGATGTTAAGTAATTATGGTAACTATGTGACTTACCTATATGATGTCCCAAAGGACACTTATAATCGACTCCTTGTTGTCACTGACTGTATTACAAAACATCTTTATGAGCAGGCATATATGCTTGCTGAATTAAATAATATTCCCAGAGTCAATATCATCGGATATTAATACATAGAGAAGGGGAAATAAATGAATCTTGTAAAAACAACCTATTTATCAGATGATGTTATCATGCTCATGCAGGATGTCAAAGGTAGAGTGCCTATCCTTGACACAGCGGAACGTGAAAAACTCAATCAGTCTGGTGTACATTATTCAGAAATGTTGCCACTGGAATATGTACCAACTGATGAATACATGAAGATATACAATGAAAGTCTAAAGTCACTTTCATATGATGCTGCATGTGCTGTTGCTATCCTTGCTGATAAAATTGTCAACAGACATGGGAAAAACACTGTGCTTGTATCACTTGCCAGAGCTGGTACACCGATCGGTATATTGCTTAAGAGATACATTAAGTTCAAATATGATTTTGATGTGCCTCACTACAGCATCTCTATCATTCGAGGTAAAGGTATTGATGTAAAAGCTATGAATATCATTGCCAACAAACATAGAGCATCTGGAATCCAATTCATTGACGGATGGATTGGTAAGGGTGCTATCAACACAGTTTTGGAAAAAGCCTGCGAAAAACTTCGCCAGTCAGATAATAAATTCACAGATATTGACAGCACACTTGCTGTACTTACAGATCCCGCCTGTGTAACAGATATGTATGGTACAAGACAGGATTTCTTGATTCCAAGTGCCTGCTTAAATGCAACTGTGACAGGGCTTGTGAGCCGTACTGTTAAACTGAAAGATATGACAGATGATGAATTACACGGAGCTGTTTTCTATAAAGAAGATATTGACCATGATGTTTCTTACGATTTCATCAACACCGTTGAACAGTATTTCGCATCGGCAGATACACAACACTTTTCTCCGTCTATTGCTGAAATGGACGAAAACTTTAAAGGCATTGATGAAGTTAAAGAGATTTGTAAAGCATATGGTATATCTGACATCAATAAGGTAAAGCCTGGTGTCGGGGAAACAACACGTGTACTGCTTCGCCGCGTGCCACATGTCGTACTCATCAATCCGAATGCAGATCAGAAATATTTTACGCATATCCAGCAGCTTTGTAAAGAAAAAGATATTCCTACTGCATATTATAATTTTAAGAAATACAATGTCTGCGGTATTATCAAGGTAGTTGCTGATCTTTGAAAAACTCCCACGATTCTTAAAGTGAAGTGACCCCAAAAAGTTAGACAATATTCTGAAGTAAAAATTGTTCAAGCAGCCGAAAGGGCTTGCTGTCTGTG